>JALOBD010000156.1 GCA_023228445.1 Sphaerochaeta sp.
GGGGACCGACTGGACGATGATCATGTGCGCAACGTGCATGTCCTTCGTCCCCGGCATCGTCTTCTACCTCATCGGGCAGCGGTACTTCATCGAAGGCATCGTGATGACCGGGATGAAGAACTGAAGGGTCCCATGCGCATCCCGGCAGGGTTTTACAGCTGTCAATGGACAGAGTAACACCCCGCCTGTGAAACTGGCACGTACGAACGGGATGGTAATCTCGGCAGGGGCAATGCATCCCCCCTGCCGTCACACATGCAGCGCAGTTCGCACACGCTCTCCATCAATCACACCAGCATCCCGGGAAACGGTCTGCCACGGTTTGCAAAGTATGTATTGGTCTCCTCGTTGAACGTCCAAAAGTAGCTACGCTCGGGCTCGCTGAGCTGGTCGAGCAGGTCGAGCATGTCGCTGGGAATCAAGCGCCAATCGACACTCAGGTTCTCCGTCAGCTGTGAGAGCGTGCGTGCCCCGACGATCACCGAAGTGACGTACGGCTTTGAGAGCAGCCAGCCAAGGGAGAGGGTGACCGGGGAGATTGTGCGCTCTTGGCTGAGGGCCATGAGCTTTCTCGCGATCGTAAGGCTCCGCTCTGTCCAGAAGCGAGGCACGTCAAGGGCCTTGCGATACTCAAAGCGTGAGTCGGCAGGCACGGTCTCGACCCCCTTGTATTTGCCGGTCAGCAACCCTCCCGCCAACGGACTCCAGCACACCATACCGATGCCTTCACTCACCATCGCAGGGATGAGCTCCTGCTCTGCAGTGCGATCGACAAGGTTGTACATGTACTGCCCAGCGACGAACGGAGTAGTGGCGCGGCTCTTGAGTGCCTGGTTGATGTGCACCATCCTCCATGCCGGCAGGTTGCTCAAAGCCGGATAGAGAACCTTCCCTTGCCTGATGAGAAGGTCAAAGGTCTCGGCTATCTCCTCAGCCCTCACCGTTGGGTCATTGCGGTGCAAGTAGTATACATCCAGATAGTCGGTGCCAAGCCGCCTGAGGCTCGCCTCGACTGAAGCGACAATATGCTTACGCGCAGACCCAACGGCCAGGGGATTGTTTGCAGCAGGGAAGTTGCACTTCGATGCGATCACCACATCATCACGCCGGATGTTGGGGAGAAAGGAGCCGATGATCCGCTCCGTCTCCCCTCCCGCGTACACATCGGCGGTATCGATCGTCGTACCCCCATGGTCAAGGAATGAGGCGATGATGCGGTGTGACTCCTCTTCGGTACACCCCCATCCGGGGGCCCCGAAGGTCATGGTCCCCAAAGAGAATTCACTGACCAGCAGGCCGGTGGTTCCAAGGTATCGATGTTCCATCACGTCCTCCTTGAAGAGATGGTCATTTCTGACGTTTGAGCGACGCTCTCACCTTCATCACCACCCGTCGATAGATCTCGGTGTTCGTGAGGAAGGTAAAGAGGATAACCAGCACAAGGATTAACGATACGGGGCGGGTGATGAAGGGCAGCAGGCTGCCTTGGGAGACCATGAGACCGCGCCGCAGGTTGGCATCCGCCATCCCTCCGAGGATGACTCCGATGACCAGCGGTGGTATTGGGTAGCCCATGTTGGTCAGGTAGTACGTCACGATTCCCACCGGGATCAACAGATAGAGGTTGAAGACCTTGAGGCCGAGCGCGTATGAGCCGATCAAGCAGAGCACCGCCACCACGGGCATGAACAAGGCCGGAGGCACATGCAGGAGCTTGATCACCTGCTTTGCCAGCAACATCCCGACGATCCACATCGCAAAGGAGGCGAGCAGGAGGATGGCGGAGATCTGCAGCGTGAAACCGGGACGCTCGATCTCCAGCATCGGGCCGGGCGCCACCCCATGGAGGAGCAATGCTCCCAGCAGCATCGCCGCCGGGGGGCTTCCCGGGATCCCCATCGAGAGCAGCGGGATCATCGCCCCGCCGATGCAGGAGTTGTTGGCCGTCTCGCTGGCGATGATCCCCTCTTCGGTCCCAGTGCCGAAGAGCTCAGGGTGCTTGGATGTTTTTTTGGCTGTCCCGTAGGCGACCCATGCGGCGATATCCTCACCGATTCCGGGAACAGCACCAATGCCGACCCCGATGAGGGCGCTTCGCACCGTGTTCGGGAAATATTTGATGATGTCTCCCCAGGAGGGCAACAGTTTGTTCACCTTCATCGGCTCGGGGACGATCTGCCGGTCCTTGAGGACCTGGATGATCTGCGGGATGCCGAAGGCTCCGATGAGGACGGGGACCACCTCGATGCCACCTTCCAACGACATGATGCCAAATGTATAGCGGGGATACACCTGCAGCTGGTCTCGGCCGACCATCGCAAGGAAGAGGCCGAGGAACCCCATGATCCACCCCTTCTGCACGGTGTCCGGGCAGGAGATGGATCCACTGATCATGATGCCGAAGAAGGCCAGGAGGAAGAACTCAAACGAGGTGAACTGCAGCGCCAGGCGCATGATCAAGGGGGTGAAGACCACCAAGAACATCATGCCGATGGTGGTGCCGATGGCCGATGAGGTCGTGGTCAACCCCAACGCCTTGCCCGCCTTGCCCTGGAGGGCCATCGGATACCCCTCCATTGCCGTTGCCGCAGCGGCAGCTGTGCCGGGGATATTGATCATGATCGAGCCATAGGATCCGCCGTACACGGCTCCGACGTAAATGCCCATCAGTGCGATCATCGCCGACTGCATCGGCAGCGAATAGGTCAACGTCGTCAGCAGTGCGACGCCCAACGTCGCGGTCAACCCGGGCAATGCCCCGAAGACGACCCCGAGGAGCACGCTGCCAAAGAGCAGGAGCAATTGGTATGGATTGATGAGGATCGACCCGATGCTGGAGAAAAAGATACTGAATTGTGTTGCAATGTGCATATGATTGACCCCCGGTTACCGGACGAGGTAATAGATCATTGAGAAGAGGTTCACCACCGCCCCTTCCTTGGGAAGCGGGACTCTCAGCATGTATCTGAAGATGATGACGATAAAGAGTGGGGTGACCCAGCTCATCACCATCGCTTGTCTGAATTTTTGACGGTAGAGCTCACGCTGCTCTGATTTTTTGATCTCCCTGATGAACAATACCAAGAGCAGGATGATCATGATAAGCGCAATTGAATCGACAAAGTAATAGAAGACCCGATCGAGGACCACGCTCAGTTTCGTGATACGCAAGACCAGCAGGATGAGCATCTCAAAGAAGTAGAAGTACACCGCCTTGCGCCTGATCGAATCGCTTTCCAAGTAGAAGACGGGGATCGTAAACCCCAGATAGAGGACGATGGCAAGGTAAAAATCAACAATCCTCAAGTTTATGTACACCAATGAGAGCAGGGGGATCAGGACGGCGGCGTACCTGATGTTGCCGTCACTGAGCACCTTGCTCCCACGCAACGCTGCAAAGGACTCCTTCAAGGCCTGCACCCCACCGTTCTTTACCGCGTGCAATAAGATCACTACCGCAATCAAGATCATCGAGACACCGATGATGATGGGCAGCAGGGCCGGGGAAACATACCACTTGCTGACTACGCCGGCGTAGGTATCCTTGAGTGGCATCTGGAATGCCTCGATGAGGATATATACGCCAAGAATGAAAAAGAGGATACTGGTAACGATATCCTTACCGCGAAGCTTCGAGTCATGAATCATAGAATAAAATCTCCCTGACGGGGGGTTGCTTTCTCAGCAACCCCCTGTCCTATCATATACGGGAATCTTCAGCCGGTTTACCGGGGGATACCGAACGAAGAGGGATTGAGCTTCGCTGCACCGAGATCCCAGAGCGTCCACGAGAAGACTGACTCGAGGTTATCAAAGATGTCGTTGGCTTCCTTACCCACCAGGCCCTTCAGCTGGAAGTACATCTCATCACCGTACTTCTTCACCGGATCGCTCTGCATGGCAACCTTGAACGCATCCCACAGCACTTGCTTGACGTTCTCAGGGGCATCCTTGCGGATTGCGAACCCGATCTGCTGCTCAAGAGGCAAATACTGGGAGAGGCCCGGGTGCGTCTTGAACGACGATGGGATGACCGTGCCACGGAAGTCGAAGTCATCGGGGGTCAGCATCGCCAATGGGCGCAGCTTGCCGGCCTTCAGCAACTCGGACTGCTCCTGCACCGAGGTGATCACGACGGTGACTTCGCCGGTCATGGCGGCATTCTGGCTTCCCGCCGAGCTGTCATACGGAATGAAGTTGAAGGAGACACCAGTACCCTTCTCCAAGGCGAGCAGGTTCAGGTGGTGGATCGATCCTGCCGCACTTGCCCCTGCCCTGATTCCCTTCGGGTTGGCCTTCGCTGCGCTGATCAGCTCATCGAGGGTCCGATAGGGGGAGTTCGGGGTCACGCTGACAAGGTCCGGCGATCCTCCAATGATGAAGAAATCCCAGACTTTCATGCCGTGGCTGAAGCCACCTTGCACCGCTGCAGTAACACAAGACTCGGAGACACCTGCCAACGTATAGCCATCGGCTGGTTTTCCATACGCCTCGTAGAGACCGACTGAACCACTGACACCACCGGTGACATTGTTCACGTTGATGTTGACTTTCAATTGTTTTGCCATTTCAGCCATCACCAAACGGTTCGCCAAATCGGTCCCGCCTCCTGCGCCCCAGACCAAAATGTTGTTTATGTCACGTGACGGAAAGACTTCTGCAGTCGGAGCGGCAAATGCGAGGGCCGCCACCACTATCAGAATCATTGAAAGCGCATAAAACTTTTTCATAACCAATCCTCCTGTGAAAATATTGCATACAAAATAATATTAACACGCCACCCCAGTTTGTCAACTATTTTTTTAAGCGCTTCGTAATATTCTGTTAATCTTGTCATATAGAGAGTTTTCTCACCAGGTCGGATAGTTTTCGTTGACAACAGAAAGAAACCGCCATACAATTACTATAAAATTTTGAATACATTATTTTAAGGACACGGAACGTATGATTGGAGTCTCGCCAGCCTATTTCTTCTCCCGGTACACCACTGACTTTAGTGTAGGCCAATATG
>JALOBD010000157.1 GCA_023228445.1 Sphaerochaeta sp.
CAGGAATATTCAGAAATAACACGGTTGTTCATTATAGTACACTACTTGTACCAACTTCTCTTTTTCCCACTTATGATAGAAGTAGGAGAGAAGTTGGTGGATGAATATACACAGTTTTGATGGATTTGTGCTACAAAGTGCAACAATATTGAAGGCAGATGCATAAAATTTCACTTTATACTTGTCTTGGATGCCTTTGACGGTGATAATGTCATATCTATCTTTCATTGGAGGACGTATATGAAGAAGCACATTGTGTTGCTATTGGTTCTTGTAATGATCTCCTCCCTTCTCTTCGCTGCCGGTGGGGCAGAGAAGAAAGGCGGGGTAAAAGAGATTGTCATCGGAGTATTCCAGCCCCTCACCGGAGAGAACGGAGGAGGAGGGTATCAGGAAGCACTGGGTATCCGCTACGCCAACCAGGTGTACCCCACCGTGATGATCGGCGGTGAGACCTACACCGTCCGACTCGTCGAAGCTGACAACAAGAGTGACAAGACCGAAGCCGTCACCGCTGCCCAGTCCCTGATCTCCAGTGGAGCATCGGTCATCATCGGCTCCTATGGATCAGGCGTCAGCATCGCAGCCGGTGACATCTTCCAGGACAACAAGGTGCCCGCCGTCGGCGCCTCGTGCACCAACCCCCAGGTCACGCTGGGCAACGACTACTACTATCGCATCTGCTTCCTCGATCCCTTCCAGGGCACCGTCATGGCCAACTACGCCATCCAGGAAGGAGCGACAAAGGCAGCAGTCATCACCCAGCTCGGCGATGACTACTCCTCGGGCCTGGGAAACTTCTTCGCCCGCGCCTTCCGTACCCTCGGCGGCACGGTGGTCAGCGAGCAGCAGTTCCAGACCAATGCCACCGACTTCAAGTCGATCCTGACCAACATCAAGGCCGTCAACCCCGACGTCATCTTCGCCCCGTCGTCCATCGCCACCGCGCCGCTCATCATCAAGCAGGCGCGCGAGCTCGGTATCACCGCGAAGATCATGGCAGGGGACACCTGGGAGAACTCCTCCATCATCGAGAACGCCGGAGCGAGCGCCGAAGGCGTCGTGCTCTCCACCTTCTTCGATGACGCCGACCCGGCGACCGCCGAAGCCGGCAAGTTCATCGCAGGCTTCAAGAAGTTCCTCGTTGAGAACAAGCAGCCGGACATCATCCCCGCCGTCTCCGCCCTCGGTTACGATGCGTACCTCACCGCCCTTCGGGCCGTTGAGATCGCCAACTCCACCAAGGGCCCGGCCATTCGCGATGCGCTGGCCAAGGTTGACATCGAGGGCGTGACCGGACGCATCACCTTTGATGAGAACGGCGATGCCGACAAGGATATGGCGTTCATCAAGGTCGTAGAGAACGGCCAGTTCAAGTTCCTCAAGACAGTCAGCGTCATATAAGGTATAGTGGACAAGGTCGGGGCAGTGCCCCGGCCTTGGTTCACCGTATTTTTTTTGTGTATGACTGGCTACACTCTCTTGGAGTACAGCCATCCTCGGTTGTATCGATGCATACGATGCTATTGGTTTGATGATTTGTTGTTTGGGTAGGGAGCACCGCTGATGAGCATGACTACGATCCTGCAGCACTGCCTGACAGGAATTTCTTTGGGAGGAGCCTACGCCTTGATCGCCATCGGCTATACGCTGGTCTATGGCATCCTGCGGCTCATCAACTTCGCCCACGGTGATATCTTCATGATGGCCGGCTACTTCATGATCTTCTCGCTCGCCAGCTTCCCCTGGCCGGTTGCGATCCTCATCACGCTGGTGGTGACCACCGTGATGGGCATCGCTATCGAGCGCGTGGCGTACAAACCGCTGCGCGAAGCGCCGCGCATGTCCATCATGATCAGCGCCATCGGGGTCTCCTACCTCCTGCAGAACCTCTCCACCTACCTCTTTACCGCCATCCCCCGTGGCTACCCCGAGATCCCGTTCCTCAAACGGATCTTCCGTGTCGGAGAGCTCTCCGCCTCCTTTGTCACCGTGCTCACCCCGGTGCTGACCATCATCCTCGTGATGATCCTCATGGCCCTCATCAACCGCACCAAGACCGGTATGGCGATGCGGGCGGTCTCCAAGGACTTTGAGACGGCCAAGCTGATGGGCATCAACATCAACGGCATCGTCTCGGTCACCTTCGCCATCGGCTCACTCTTGGCAGCCGTCGGCTCGATCCTTTACTTCACCGACCGCATGTCGGTCACCCCATTCAGCGGCACACTGCCCGGTCTCAAGTGCTTTGTCGCGGCAGTCTTCGGCGGCATCGGCAACATCCCCGGGGCGGTGGTCGGCGGCTTCTTCATCGGCATCGTCGAGACCCTGTTGGTGGCATTGGGCTACTCCACCTTCAGCGACGCCTTCACCTTCCTCCTCTTGATCGTCATGCTCCTGGTCAGACCCACCGGCCTCTTCGGTGAGAAGAGTGTGGAGAAAGTATGATGAAAAAGACCATCAAGAAATCCACCATCTACTCCCTGGCCGCCGCAGCCCTCTTCCTCGTCTTCCTCTACTGGCTCGATGCCAACCGCCTCAGCCAGGGCATGCTCATCTCGGTGCTCCAAAAGGGGGCCATCCTCGCCCTGGTGGCCACCTCGATGAACCTGCTCAACGGCTTTACCGGCCTCTTCAGCCTCGGCCAGGCCGGCTTCATGTCCATCGGGGCGTACACCACCGCCATCCTCATCATCCCCGTAAGGAGCCTCGATGGTGTCTACTACATGAACGGAGTTCATCCGGCCATCATGAACCTCCGCCTCCTCATGGCTAACAGCCCGCCCTTCCTCCAGAGTGTCTACCCCTTCATCGCCCTCCTGCTCGGCGGCGCGTTGGCGGCCCTTATCGCCTTGCTCGTCGGCCTCGCTGTCCTCAGGCTGAAGAGCGACTACCTGGCCATCGCGACGCTGGGCCTCTCTGAGATCGTGCGGGCGATCTTCTCCTCTCCCCAGTTCGACCAGATCACCAACGGCTCGTATGGACTCAACAAGATCCCTAACTTCCCGCCGATGCTCTTCGGCCTCATCCCCTCGCTCATCACCCCGTTCATCATCACCGGCGTCTCGGTCGCCTTCATCGTGCTCCTCATCAACAGCTCCTATGGGCGGGCCTTCAAGGCGATCCGCGAGGATGAGATCGCCGCTGAGGCGATGGGCATCTCCCTCTACAAGCACAAGGAGATGAGCTTTGTCATCAGCTCGTTCTTCAGCGCGGTGGCCGGCGGGATGCTGGCGATGTACATGCGCTCCATCGAGGCGAAGACCTTCTCCATCACGCTGACCTACGACATCCTGCTCATCGTCGTCATCGGCGGCATCGGCAGCGTCACCGGTTCGGTGGTCAGCGCCTTCCTCGTCACCGCAGCCAAGGAGTGGTGGCTGCGCTTCTTCGACCAGCCGCTCTCCCTCTTCGGTTTTCAGGTCCCCCTCTTCCGTACCGGCTTTCGGATGGTCATCTTCTCTGTCCTCCTCATGGTCGTCGTTCTCATCTATAGAAGAGGGCTCTTCGGCACCAATGAGTTCAGCTGGGCGGGCCTTATCAAGCGGCTTCGGTTGAAGAGACCGGCTAAGAAGGAGGTAGAGTGATGAGCATCCTCCTCTCAACCCAACACCTTACGATGCAGTTCGGCGGCGTGGTCGCCGTCGATGACCTGAACATCAACATCCCGAAGGGCGAGATCACTGCCCTCATCGGTCCCAACGGGGCCGGCAAGACCACCGCCTTCAACGTCATCACCGGCGGCTATCAGCCGACCAACGGACGGGTAATCTTCGACGGGGCGGTCATCGCCGAGAACTGTCCCCGCTCGAAGATGAAGCGGATCTACAACGGCTCCTACACCGAGCCCTTCCGCCACACGGTGGTCAACAAGAGCGATGTCATCACGCGCCTCGGCATGGCGCGCACCTTCCAGAACATCCGCCTCTTCAAGGACCTCACCGTCTTCGAGAACGTCCTCATCGCCAAGCACTGCCACATCAAGGCAGGACTCTTCGCTGCGACCTTCCGCCTCAACCGAGGCGAAGAGCGCGCGATGAGCCAGGATGCGCTCTCCCTCTTGGAGCGGGTGGGTCTTTTAGAGAGCCGCAACGAGAAGGCCTCCTCGCTGCCCTACGGCAAGCAGCGCCGCCTTGAGATCGCCCGGGCTCTGGCCACCGGGCCCCGGCTGCTGCTCCTTGACGAGCCGGCAGCGGGCATGAACCCTAAGGAGACGGATGAACTGTCCCAGTTCATCGTCGACATCAAGGATTCGTTTGGTCTGACGGTCTTCCTCATCGAGCACCACATGAACCTGGTCATGGATATCAGCGACTCGATCTACGTGCTCGACTACGGCAAGACCATCGCCTATGGGACACCGGCAGAGGTACAGAACAACGAGCGGGTCATCCAGGCGTACCTGGGGGTGGATGAAGCATGAGCATACTAAAGATACAGGACCTGTCGGTCCATTACGGCGGCATCGTGGCGCTCGATGGCATCAACTTTGACGTGAAGGGGGGCTCCATCGTCACCCTCATCGGGGCCAATGGGGCGGGCAAGTCGACGACGCTGCGCGCCATCATGGGCTTGGTTCCCACCGCCGCCGGCTCGGTGATCTACCGAGGAGAGAAGATCACCGGCCTCGATACCCGGAGAATCGTCGAGATGGGGCTGGTCCTCGTCCCCGAGGGACGGCGGGTCTTTCCCAACCTCACTGTGTTGGAGAACCTCAAGCTCGGCGCGTACCTCCAAGACAAACCCACTGAGACACGGAGTCTCGAACACGTCTGGGACCTCTTTCCTCGCCTCAAGGAGCGGCACTGGCAACACGCTGGCACCCTCAGCGGAGGCGAGCAGCAGATGCTCGCCGTCGGCCGTGCCTTGATGGCCAACCCCACGATGGTGATGATGGACGAGCCCTCCCTCGGCCTCGCCCCCCTGGTGGTCAAGGATATCTTCTCCATCATCCGGCGCATCAACGACGAAGGGGTTACCGTCCT
>JALOBD010000158.1 GCA_023228445.1 Sphaerochaeta sp.
AAATAAAAATTCCGGTATGCATTGGCACACTTGTTGCATGTAATAGGAGTGTAGGGAAAACATAATAGATTACCGAGGAGGTACACAATGAGATATGTAACGAGAAGAAACTATGGACTGCCTGCCACGTCGCTCTTCGATTCCATGCTGCGCGACTGGAACCTCTATCCAAACCGGTTCCCGGCTGTCGACATCACCGAGGGTGAGAACGCCTATGTACTGGAGGCCGAGCTTCCCGGCTACAAGCAGGAGGAAGTGAAGGTCCAGGTGGAGAAGCATGTGCTCACGCTCAGCTCCACCAAGGAGAGTGTCAAGGAGGAGGGGAAGAGTTCCCTGGTCACCGAGCGCTGCTACCAGTGCTTCGAGCGCTCCTTCACGCTGCCCGAGGATGTCGATGAAGAGAAGATCGAGGGCAAGTTCGAGAACGGCCTCTTGGTGCTGACCATGCCCAAGAAGGAGGTCGCGAAACCAAAGGCCATCGAGGTCAAGATCAAATAAAGACCGGGTGGCGCTGCTGTACGAGGGAGCCCCGCGGGAGCGGGGCTCTCATAAAAATGGGAGAAGAAGGAAATTACTTTCTAGTGTTTTTTACAGTACAATGGTATAGTGTAGTCATTAAACCAGTTTCGGGAGTAGGAGTCCATGCCCAAGAAGATCGATCATGAGGCGCGCAAGGAGAAGATACTGCACACAGCCCTGCGGGTATTTGGCAGGGAAGGGTACCGGGATTCGAACCTCTCCTTGATCGCAAGTGAGTGCGGGATCTCGCGTCCCACGATCTACCAGTACTTCAAGGACAAGGAAGAGATCTACTACTACGCCGTCAAGCTGGTTACCGGACGGATGTTCAACAAGTATGCCGCCTTCGCCTGGTCGACCGACCAGGACTACATCGCCCGCATCGGCCATATCTGCCTGGATATCATGCAGACGGCCAGAGAGAGTGAAGGCGAATTGACCAGCCTTGTCGATGTGATGCTGCAGATGAAGAAGGAGGGCAGGGATTTCAATGAGATCATCCTGCGGCGGACAGCGAAGCTGACGATCCTCTTCAAGCGGCTCTTGCGAGTCGGCATCCAAGAGGGGCAGATCATCGAGTGTGACCTCAACAAGGTCGCCGACCACCTGCTGCTCATGCTGGAGTCGTCATGCTTCCAAGTGGCGTTCTTGGACACCTTCGACATGCAGCTCTCCAAGGATCTGGTCGCCACCTACCTGAACTTCCTGCGAACCTAGTCCTCCCCACACTCCCATTTGTATATTGAAGATGTACAGCAAGACCTCCTCTCCAGGTCGAAGGAGTATGCATGAATATAGACAAGATGACGATAAAACTACGACAAGCCATCGGGGATGCCGATGGTTTGGCCAACAACAACGGCAATGCCGAGATCACCAGCGAGCACCTGCTCGCTTCCCTGCTCTCCCAGAAGGAGGGGGTCCTCATTCCCCTCTTCGAGCGCATCGGCATCCCCCCGGCCACGGTGCTGGAGCGCACCGAGGCGCTGATCGACCGCCTGCCCAAGGCGTATGGTACGGCGGTAAAGCGCTCCATCTCCGCCCAGCTGGGCAGCCAGCTCTACGCCTCGGACAAGATCGCCGCCGACTTCAAGGACCAGTACCTCAGCGGCGAGCACTTCCTCCTCGCCTTGATCGACGATACGTCAAGCAACCTCGCTCGGGAGCTGAAGGCGCTTGGTTTGACCAAGGATGCAGCGATGCAGGCCTTGATGGCCATCCGGGGTAACCAGACGATCACCAGCGAGGACCCGGAGAGCCAGTATGAGGCGCTGGAGAAGTACTGCAAGGATATGACCGCCATGGCCCGGCAGGGCAAGCTCGACCCGGTCATCGGGCGTGACGAGGAGATTCGGCGGGTGATGCAGGTCCTCAGCCGCCGCACGAAGAACAACCCGGTGCTCATCGGAGAGCCGGGGGTGGGAAAGACGGCGATCGTCGAGGGGCTCGCCCAGCGGATCGCCAGCGGCGATGTGCCCGAGTCACTGCGCCAGAAGCGGTTGCTCAATCTCGACGTCGGCTCGTTGGTCGCCGGAGCGAAGTTCCGTGGAGAGTTCGAGGAGCGGCTGAAGGCGGTCATCAAGGAGGTCACCTCCTCCGATGGGGCCATCATCCTCTTCATCGATGAGCTGCACACCATTGTCGGCGCCGGGGCGGCCGAGGGGTCGACCGACGCCTCCAACCTGATCAAGCCGGCGCTCTCGCGCGGAGAGCTGCGTACCATCGGGGCAACGACGCTTGATGAGTACCGCAAGTACATCGAGAGCGACAAGGCGCTGGAGCGGCGCTTCCAGCCCGTCTACACCAAGGAACCGTCGGTAAGCTCGACCATCGCCATCCTTCGCGGTCTGAAGGAGCGCTACGAGGTCCACCACGGGGTGCGCATCAAGGACGAGGCGCTGGTCGCCGCCGCCACGCTGAGCAACCGATACATCACCAACCGCTTTTTGCCGGACAAGGCCATCGACCTGGTCGATGAGGCGGCCAGCCAGCTGAAGATGGAGATCGAGAGCCAGCCGGAGGAGCTCGACCAGATCGAGCGCAAGATCCTGCAGCTGAACATCGAGAAGCAAGCCCTGGGCCGCGAGACGGACAAGGCGAGCAAGGCACGCCTCTCCAAGATTGAGGCTGAACTGGCCGAGCTTGAGGAGAAGCGCAGGGCCATGAGCCTGCAGTGGGAGAATGAACGCTCCTTCATCGCCAAGCTCAGAGAGCGGAAGGCGAGCCTGGAGCAGCTGAAGATCGAGGAGGTGCGGGCCGAGCGCGAAGCCGACCTCGCCCGGGCGGCGCAGATCAAGCATGGCCAGATCCCCGAGCTGCTCAAGGAGATTGGAGAGATGGAGGAGCACCTCAAGACGGTACAGACCGAAGAGCGCCAGCTGCTTCGCGAGGAGGTCACCGAGGACGACATCGCCCGCATCGTCAGCAGCTGGACCGGGGTGCCGGTGGCCAAGATGCAGGACAGCGAGGTCGAGCGGTATCTCAAGCTCGAAGAGACCCTCTCAAAGGAGGTCATCGGCCAAGGGGAGGCCATCGTGGCGGTGAGCAATGCGATTCGGCGCAACAAGGCCGGCATCGGCGATGCGGCGCGCCCGTTGGGCAGCTTCCTCTTCGCCGGTCCCACCGGGGTGGGCAAGACGCTTCTGGCCAAGGTGCTCGCCCGCTTCCTCTTTGATGACGAGAAGGCGCTCACCCGCATCGACATGAGCGAGTACATGGAGAAGTTCTCCGTCAGTCGCCTCATCGGAGCCCCCCCGGGGTACGTCGGCTACGACCAAGGGGGCCAGCTCACCGAGGTGGTGAGGAGGCGCCCCTACTCGGTGATCCTCTTCGATGAGATCGAGAAGGCACACCCTGACGTCTTCAACGTCCTCTTGCAGCTGCTCGACGACGGGCGGCTCACCGACGGGCAGGGTCGGGTCGTGGACTTCACCAATACGGTGGTCATCATGACCAGCAATTTGGGTAGCCAGCGCTTGATGAGCGCTCCCTCCAAAGAGGAGGGCGAGGCGATGGTCAGGGAGGTCATCACCGCCTCCTTCAAGCCGGAGTTCATCAACCGCCTCGATGAGATCATCGTCTTCGACCGTTTGGGCAGCGTCCAGATCCACACGATCGTCACGCTGCAGCTTGATGCGCTCGCCAGCCGCCTCAAGGAGCGCGGCTATGCACTGAATTGGGATGAGGCGGTCGTCGATGCCATCTACGAGGAGGGGTACGACCCCCTCTACGGGGCCCGGCCCATCAAGCGGGCCATCCAGAAGATGGTCGAGAACCCGCTCTCGCTGATGCTGCTCTCCGGCACCTTTGCCGAGGGAGCGACGATCCACCTCTCTATGGACGGCCCTACGGTCGTTGCACAGAGTCGTTGATCAGACGCTGGTAGGAGGAGGCGGTGTCCACATCACGGACATACGCCTCCTCTGTTGTCTCCAGATACTCCATCGTATGGCAGGCGAGCAACTCCCTCATGGTGAAGGGGAGGCGGTGGGCGGCGATGGTGGGGATGAAGGAGGGGGGGAGGAGCACCGGGTGGCCCGCTGTGCCTCGATGGCGGGGACGGATCGGGGCACCGGTGTATGCATCGGCGAGGGCGCGGTAGTGGCGCGCCTCAATGAGGGGCATGTCAGAGAGTGAGATGAAGAAGGGAAGGTCCTCGTTGAGTGCAGCGACGCCGACTTGGGTGGAGCTGCCCTGACCCTGATGGTAGTGGGGGTTGTTGACGATGAGCAGGTCGGCAGAGGCGAGGTCGGCAAGCTCGCCAGCCACTTCGGCTGCCCGATGGCCGGTGACCACGACGGTAAAGAGGCCCGCCTCCAGTGAGGAGGCGACGCTGTGGTGGATGATGGTGCGCCCCCGGTAGGGGTAGAAGAGCTTCTCCCCATCGCTTCGTGAGGCCAGACCGGCTGCCAACAGGATGTTTTGCATGATCATTCCTTGAGTGAGTTCCACAAACCCATTATACTCACAGCCACTATGATTGCCACATATTTCAATGCGTTGATGGTCATCTTGGGAACCTTGATCGGCCTTGTGGTCAAGAACCGTCTCAACGACTCCTACCGCCAGCTCGTCTTCACCTCCAGTGGCTTGGTGACACTGGTCATCGGTCTGTCGATGGCCCTCGCCTCCGCCTCCTTCCTCATCCTCCTCTTCGCCTTGATCATCGGTGGGGCGGTAGGCTACGCATTGAGAATCGAGGACCGGATCCTCGCCTTCGGCGTATGGATGGAGAAGCGCCTCTCCCGGGGAGCGGGGACGGAGGAGAGTGCCCGCAACTTCGCACTCGGCTTCTTCAACGCATCGCTGCTCTTTTGCAGCGGGGCGATGACGGTGGTCGGTTCGATCCAGGCAGGGACGGTGGGAGACTACCGCCTGATCATGATCAAGGCGATCATGGACGGGGCGATGGCGATCATCTTCAC
>JALOBD010000159.1 GCA_023228445.1 Sphaerochaeta sp.
GAAAGGAAGAACTCAACAAATTCCCAAGCTCCCTGCTGGCCGATCGGATCCCCGTTCTCTATGAGGTAGAACCCATTTCCCGATGCTGGCAGTCCGGTGGCCCTCCCCTTTGAAGTCACGGGAAGCCAAGGGATGAACGCTGTATCAATCGGCTTACCATCATCCATGTGGGCAGTCTCCCACGCCCTCTCTACACGCCCGTAGCCCCCGATGGTGCCGGTCAGGAATGCAATCTGTCCACTGGCAAAGGCCGGAAGGCACTCATTGGCCCACGATGCGCCGAGCGGGTAACAAATCTTCTTTGCGGAAAGATCTTGCCAGATCTCAAGGTATCGCCGGGTAGCTTCGTAGGTGGGGGATTGGGTATACAGCGCCTTGGTAGGAAGTGCTGTAGCGCCATTGTCGTTGTTGACAGCCGGTACTCCTTCAATGGAGAGAGCGTAGTTCATATAGATGGAACTATGATCTGTCCCAATGGCGAACTCGGCATGTCCTTCATTGACGATTTTGTAGCTATCCCGCCAGACATCATCAAGGCTTTTCCAGGAGAAGGGATCGATCCCGGCTGCTTTGGCAATGTACATGTTCACCATAATCCCCGATTGGCTGTTCCCCATCGGAATCCCAATCCATTTACCCGAGACGCTATCACCCCAAGTCGCCTTCAAGTTGCCATAGAAGGAGTTTAAGAGCTGGTTGTCCGAAGGGACAATGTCGCTTACCCACGCAATGAAATCTGTGTAGGCATACGTGCCAACCTGCTCTGTCGAACCATTGATGAGATGGGGGAGGCTCGCCTGGTCACTGACCTGCAACTTCGCGTATTGGTCCATATAGTTTCCGTTGTACTGCATGGTCACTTCATACGCGCTTTGTGAAGCATTGAACTCATCAATGATCTGTTGGATGAACTCCCCGTTGGCCCCGGTAAAGGTTGTCCAGTACACAACCGGATATTTGTGCAAATCTCCGACTGCTACTTCTTTTTGCGTTGATTTCGCTCCCTGAGCGAACAGAACCTGCGTCACTATGAGAAGAAGTACACAGATTACACCCAATGCCCTAGTTTTTCTCTTCATATCTAGCTCCTTTTTCTGCAAACAGCAGATTGATTTTCAACTCACCCCTTGATCGAACCGGTGGTCATCCCTTCGACAAGATACCGTTGCCCTACAATGAATATGAGAGTGGACGGTATGATGCAGATAATGGCTCCGGCAAGGATTCTGCCCACCTCATCAGATTCATGCCCGACGAGCATGGACATCCCAATTTGTATTGTGTACATGCTATCTTTTGTGTTTACCAACAGCGGCCAAAAGTACTGGTTATAGATCCCAATGAATTGATAGATTGCCAGAGAGATGATCGAAGGCACAGAAAGGGGGACCGCTACTCTCCAAAAGAATTGCATGTCTTTGCAACCATCGATCGTCGCCGCTTCTTTGAGCTCTCGAGGTATCGTCAGATAGAATTGTCTCATCAGCAAAATGGCGATGCCTGAGATGAGAAAGGGCAGTGTCATGCCAGCGTATGTATTGCGCAATCCAAGGGACTGGATGTTCAGGAAGTTTGAAATAATCGTCACATCCCCTGGGATCAACATCGTGGTGATGATTACGGCAAAGAGGAATTTCTTGAAGGGCATGTCAAAGAAGGAGAATGCATATGCGCTGAAGCTGGCAAGAAGAACTTGGGAACAGATGACGATGCAACAACACACAAGGCTATTCTTCAAATACAGGAGAACAGGAACATACTTGAACACCCAGCGGTAGTGCTGCCATGTCCAGGTTTCAGGCAACAATGACTTACATCTGTTCATCAATTCGGTATCAGGCCGCAGGCTGTATGAGAGGCAGATGAACAACGGAAACAGGACACAGAAGCCAATGCAGATTTTCACAAAAGCCTCGAGAGTATTGGCAAGAGGTCGAGGGAGGTATACGGTTCTCATGTATAAAACACCACCTTTTTTTCCACTGCAAATTGAATCCTTGTGAAAATGAAGATTATCAAGAACAAAATGAGCGCATTGGCACACGCTGTTTCAAAACGGCCATTCTGCAACGCTTCATTGTAAATTGAGTACACCAAGGTCTCACTGGCTTTGGCAGGCCCGCCTCCAGTGAGCAATTTGATCTGTCCAAATGCCTTGAATGAGTTGTTGATGTTCAAGAAGATTACAAAGAAGATTTGCGGGGAAGCGAGGGGAACCATGATCTTGAACGCTTTCATCCATGGCCCTGCGCCATCGATGGTTGCACTTTCAAGGAGCTCCTGGGGAACATTCCTGAATCCGACAAGGAGAAAGATAAAACTCGACCCGATGCTGAGCCAAACCGTCGCAATCGCAACAGAGGGCAGCGCAGTCGATACATTTTGCAACCAAGCGATATTTGTCCCGAAGATTCTGTTGACAAACCCATCCCGCTTGAGCATAAACAAGAACATCGCCGAGGCCGGAACCGAAGCAATGGACATTGGCATGGAAAACATTGTTTGGTAAATGATGGACCCGCTTTTCTGCCGGTACGAGAATAAGGACAGAATCATTGCGATCAGCAGCGTAGCGGTAGCGACAATGAACGCAAAGGTAAACGTGTTACGAACAACAAGCCAGAACGTTGCTTTGGCAAACAGTCTCTTGAAGTTCATCAATCCGACCCATCGTACAAATTCACCTCTTTTATTGGTCAAAGAGAATGCCAAGAGGATATTCTTAAGAAATGGGTAGTAAGAGAATGCCACGAAGAGAATGATTGAGGGCGCCACCAATAGATACGGCAAAGCCTTTACCTTTCTTCTGTTTGTAGCATGCAGTTGATGTACCATGTTCAATGTCTCCATATCAAAGTATTGAGGGAATTTGTGGATTTGTCAACAATTCTTTGTAATTTTTAGTTATTATATTTTATTTCTCTAGATAAAATACTACATATAATGATATATTCCTATATTTAATATTAAGTTATGATTTTATATCATAGCCAAATATAACCACTAAATACCAAATAATACCACAAAGAAGTTGTCGTCATAGTAAGAAATGTCAATGTTTTGCTTGTCTATTGCTACATCTATCTGTTATTATTCCTATGAGGTCCATCGTATTTCGGTATACTATACTATAGATTTTCGTCGAATTAGCCGAATACAGTGTTTTTCTTGGATTCTTGTTGAATTTAGATGTGAGGAGAACATACATGCTAGCCCAAGAGCGATATGAAATAATTCTCGAGATGTTGAAGGAGTCCAACATAATCAAGATTTCTGATATCGCCAGCAAGCTGAAGGTCTCCAATGAGACAGCGCGAAGAGATCTTGAGACCTTGCAGGACCAAGGACTCTTGAAGAGAGTGCATGGTGGAGCGATTCTCAATGAGAATATCAGCATCACCAATATTTCCAATACGGCGAGATCTCTCCCACACACAGGTGTGAGCTACATTGAAAAGCAAGCAATCGGGAAAAGAGCTGCGTCCCTTGTAAAAAATGGTGAGACGATATTTCTTGATATAGGCAGTACTACCCTACAGATTTCCAAGAATCTAAAGAATATACATAACTTGACGGTACTTACAACATCTCTTCCCATCATCAACGAACTGGCAGCAACAGACATCAACGTGGTTGTGTTGGGAGGAAAGCTTCACCGCGACGATCAATTGCTGTTTTCCCCGTTCACTTCTGAAATTTTTGAACGCTATTACGTTGACAAGTCATTCATTGGGTGTGGGGGGATTTCTCTTGCAGGGGGAGTCACTGATTACAGTGAGAACTGCTTGAACCGCCAGGCAATAAAGGCTCATTCCAAGAAAATGATTCTTGTCACAGGCAGTGGGAAATTTGGCCATAACGCCTTGGTCCAGGTTTGCTCATTGAGCTGTATCGACATCATCGTCACGGACTCAAATCTACAACAAGAGTACATCGACTCCTTGCAGGAGTACCCCATTGAGCTGTTGTTGGCATCCCGCAAGTAGGGATGGTGGAGAGCAGGAGCACATTCAACTCTACGCTCATACTACCAAGGTATATTTTCTCTTGATGCACGGTGAGGACCGGAACATCGCCGTGTGTTCAGCCAATGAGCCTGGGTGAACGTATTGATGGGGATTCAGGAGAAGACAATCGAACCGTCAATGAGAGTATGTGTCAATGACGCTTTTTTTTGAGATGAAAAAAATCAAAGACCACCTTGATGTGCGGGCATCTGTCCTGGAATGCCTGCTGGAAGTCGCTGTTCATGTCGCAGGCCACCGCCTCGACGCCCGCCATCCACTCCAGGCCCACATGCTCGATGAAGGCATAGACGCACGCCTTCTTCCTGCCGTAGGCAAGCCACAGGATGTGCCCAGTCTCCATGTCGATGATCACCGTGGCGTACTTATGTCCCTTGTGCAGCAGGAATTCGTCGATACCCAAGATCCTGGCTTGCCGCTCCGGCTTGATTAACCGCTCGCCGACTATGGTGTAGCGGTCGCGCAGCCTCTCCAGGTCTATCTGCTTGACCGTGTTCTTGCCAATGGCCGTGATCTCGCTCACCATCTTGAGGGTGAGCCCACGTGAGAGCAGGTCCCGAATGTAGTTGTACAGCTGTTCGGTGATCCGATGTCCCCGGGCCTGGAACGGCACCTCCTGCATCCGGGTTTGCGAGCAATTGGGACAATAGTGCCTCACCTTCTCGAATTGGATGATCATCGGCTCGAAGCCGACGCTCACATGACGCAGGCTCGCGTCTGTGATCCCGTGCGCATGCATCTTCGAGCCGCAGTAGCTGCAGGTGCGGTCGGCCTCGGTCACCTTCAGGTTCCCGTGCACCAGCAGAGCGGCTGTCCCTGTAGTCATCGTCACTATCTTGGTGTAGTCGTTGCTGAACCCTACCAACGACGAGGGCAACAT
>JALOBD010000160.1 GCA_023228445.1 Sphaerochaeta sp.
CGTTGGTCGAGGCGATGAAACGATCGTTGACAGCGATGTTCGGTTCCGACGTGCTGGGCAGCGAGGACTACTCCTCGATCATCGGCGAGGACCACTTCAATCGCCTCATCACCCTCTTTGAGTACGGGAAATTGCTGTGGGGCGGACAGATCGACCCCAAGCGCCTGCGCATCGCCCCCACCTTGATGGGTGACGTGGACCTCGCCTCACCGTTGATGCAGCAGGAGATCTTCGGTCCGATCCTCCCGATCATCACCTATGAGCGCTATGACGAGGCGCTTGCCTTCATCAAGGAGCGCCCCCACCCGCTGGCAGCATACCTCTTCTCCAACGACAAGAACGAGCAGCAGCGCTTTGTGAACGAACTCTCCTTTGGCGGAGGGTGCATCAACGACGTGGTGATGCACCTTGCCAACCCCCGCCTCCCCTTCGGCGGCATAGGGGAGAGTGGAATGGGCTCCTACCACGGCAAGGCCGGCTTTCTTACTTTCAGTCACATCAAGAGCATCACCCACACCTCTTGCATCTTGGACATCCCGCTGCGATACGCACCCTATCGAAGCAGGCTTGGCCTGCTTAAACGACTCTTTCGCTAAATCATGGAGGAGATACCATGCTTCGAACACTATCCATCATCACCCTCGCACTTGTGCTGACAACCGGCTCGCTCTTCGGTGCCTTCAACCCCGTTGAAGCCGATGCGCTCTTCGATACCGACCGCTTCATCGAGGCACGCACGCTGCTGCTCGGTGAACTGGCCAACGCCACCACCGCTGAAGAGGAGTCGGCCATCCTCTGGCGCCTTGCCCGAGTGATGGTCTCCATCGGCGACGATTTGGACAAGAAGGACAAGGACGGACGCTTTGCGGCCTACGAGGAGGGTGAGGCGTATGCACTGCGCTCCATCGCGCTCAAGGCGAGCCCCGAAGGCTACCTCTGGAAGGCCTCCAACATCGGGCGCTGGGGCCAGACCAAGGGACCGCTCAACGCATTGGGCAAGGCAAAGGGGATGTTGGAGGACCTGACGGTCATCGTCAACGACTTCGGCACACTCGACTCCACCGAGACGTGGTACGTGCTCAGCGCGCTCTACAACGAGCTGCCGGCGGTCATCAGCTTCGGCAACAACGACTGGGCCATCAGCTACGGGCGCAAGTCACTGGAACACATCCCCGTCCACCTGCTCTACCCCGGCCACTACAAGAAGGTCGCCGAGGAGTTGTGGGCACGCAACTGGAGTGCCTCCAAGCGGACCAAGGAGTTTGCAAAGATGCAGAAGAACTGGGATAAGGCGACCACAAACCTCGAGCGGTACCGCTACTACGAGGGCAGGGATGGAGGCAAAAACACCCCCTTCTACTCTTCTGTTCCCCTCACGGCGATGAACGACCGCCAGGAAGCGGAGATGCTACTCTCCTACATCCTGGCCAAGTACAAGGTCTTCAGCCCCATCAAACGCTCAGACACCCGGGAGATCGGGGAGATCGAAGAGCTGCGCAACACCTTTCGATGACCATCCTCTCCCCCTCACCGCCCGACGGTGAGGGGTTCTCGAGTTTCTCCAACGTACAAGAATCGTGTTTCCAAACCGCAGCAATTCCCCTATGATGGAGAGCATGGCAGGCACGTGGTCCCAGCACATCAGAAAAACCCTCGCTTGGACGGTGAGGGCCTTGTTTGTCGGCCTCGCCACCGCTCCGGCAATCGCGCTCTTGACGGCGCTGATCAACATCGCCAGCCAGACGCGCCACCACAACAGCTGGCTCATCATCGCCATCCCCATCGGGGCGGTGGTGACCACCTTCCTCTTCTCCTCCCTCGGGCCACACCTGCAACAGGGCAGCATCCGCATCATGAGCGTGATCGCCAAGAGCGAGGGTGAGATGGAGGGCTCCCCCCTCCTCACGTACACCGAGGATGTCGCCAACCATGAACGGCCCATTTCCACCAAGCTCGCCCCCCTGCTCCTGGCGACCACCTTCATCACCCACCTGGTGGGGGCCTCCGGTGGCAAGGAAGGGGTCGGTGTACAGATCGGCTCATCCCTGGCCTCCTACATCGGCGAGGCGGAGAACCGGCTGCGCCGGCGCGACTTTGCCCTCCACCATCAAGGCGTCTATTTGATCTGTGGGGCTGCCGCGGGATTCGGCGCCCTCTTCAACGCCCCGATCGCCGGCGTGCTCTTCGGCCTCCAGTTCTCAAACCCCCGGATCAACCGCATCGATGCCTTCCTGCCTGCGCTCATCGCCTCCTACAGTGCAACCCTCCTTGCCAAACACCTCTCCGTTCCCGTCATTGAGACGGTCACTGCCGACAAGTTGCCGTTCACGATGGGCAACCTCCTGACCCTCCTGCTCATCGCCATCCTCTTCGGCCTCCTCTCGCGCCTCTTCTGTACCCTGATCCACCATACACGCCGCATCACACAAAGCCTCTCGCCCAACCCCTACCTGAGGACCCTCTTCACCTCCACCCTCCTGCTCGGCGCCTCGCTTGCCATCTCCCTCATCGTCGGCTCCTTTGAGTTCAACGGCCTCTCCACCCACCTCATCAAGGAGGCCGGCTTGGGAAATATCCACCCCCTCTCCCCGCTCTTCAAGTTCGTCCTCTCGATGCTGACCATCGCAAGCGGCTTCATCGGAGGGGAAGTGGTGCCGATCCTCGTCATCGGGGCCACCGCGGGCTCGCTGCTTGCACCACTGCTCTCACTCTCACCGGCCACCCTCTCAATGCTGGGTGCCATCGGAATGCTCAGTGGAGCAACCAAACTGCCCTTGGCATGCTTTGCCCTCGGCCTCGAGCTCTATGGCTACCCCAGTGCCTCGATGCTGTTCTTCGTCTGTGCCGTCAGCTACTTCATCAGTGGACCCGCCTCTATCTATCGGCAACACGAACAATAAAATTCGGTTTTCTCTTGACACAACACCCCCTTTTTCTTATCATATGAATACATCATCATATGATGATATATAGGAGCCCCATATGACAAAGACCCGAAGCTGGAGTGTTGAGAACCTCGACTGCGCCTCATGTGCCAACGAACTGGAACATCTGCTCTCCCTCCATGACGGGGTCGCTTCCGCCTCGATGAACTACCTTTCCAAAAAACTGACCGTTGAGAGCCTGAAGGCGCAGGACGACTCCTTCTGGCTTGAGGTCGAACGCGCTGCCAAACGAGCTGAGCCGACGGTGGCTCTGCAGGCCATCGCAGAAAGACAGACCGAACGGATCTACTCCTTCAGCGGCTTGGACTGCGCCGCTTGCGCCCTTGAGGTGGAGGAGATCCTAGCCAAGGGCGAGGGGGTGGCCTCGGCACACGTGAACTGGGCCGCCCGTCAAATCCGCATCACCGCAACAGAGAGCCGGGACGAGAGTTTCTTCGAATCCTTGATGGCGCAAGCCAAGCGAGCCGAACCGACTCTGGTCGTCTCACCAGTACAAGAGAGACCGGAGCGCTCCCCCTTTGTGCAGATGCGCCTTTTCCGGATCATCGCAGCGGTGCTCGCCTTCGCTCTGGCGATGGTCTTCGACCTTCCCTCCCTCTACCTTGCCAGCTACCTCATCGCCGGCTACGACGTCATCTACAAGGCGGTGCGCAACCTCTTCGTCGGCAAGATCTTCGACGAGTACTTCTTGATGAGCGTGGCCACCTTGGGCGCCCTCTTCATCGGGGAGCGCGGCGAAGCGGCGGCGGTGATGCTCTTCTACCTCATCGGTGAGTACTTCCAGGAGAGCGCCGTCATCCAAAGCCGCCGCTCGGTACTCGCCGCCCTTGCGCTGAAGGTCGATGAGGCACGGGTGGTCGATGGCACCGAGGTGCATCTGATCAAGAGCGAGCGCGTGAGCGTCGGTTCGATCATCCGGGTATTGGCCGGTGAAAAGGTCCCGCTGGATGGAATCATCGAGCGTGGGGTCAGCGAACTTGACATGCAAAGCCTCACCGGCGAGTCGCTGCCGGTGTACAAGAGCCCCGGCCAAGAGGTGCTCAGCTCGTCACTCAACCTCTCGGGAACGTTGGACATCCGGACCACCCGGGCCTTCGAGGAGTCGACGGCGACCAAAATCCTCCATTTAGTAGAGGAGTCATCGGCCAAGAAGGCGCAGAGCGAGCGGTTCATCACCACCTTCGCCCGCTACTACACCCCTACGGTCGTCGCACTGGCCCTGGCGCTAGCCCTCATCCCGAGCCTCATCACCGGCTTGTGGCAGACGTGGGTCTACCGTGCGCTGGTCTTCCTCGTCGTCTCCTGCCCCTGTGCACTGGTCATCAGCGTGCCGCTCTCCTACTTCGCCGGCATCGGCAAGAGCGCCAAGAGCGGGATCATCGTCAAGGGGGGCAACTTCCTGGAGACGCTGAGGGACCTTGATGCGGTGGTCTTCGACAAGACCGGCACACTGACCGGCGGTCGCTTTGTCATCGATCGCGTCGATGTCGACCCCGCCTCCCCTTACGATGAGGCTACGCTCACCGAGATGGGGGCAACGCTTGAGGCGATGAGCCGCCACCCCCTGGCCGAGGCCTTTGCCTCGATTACCGTTGGCCATACCGCCACCGAGGTGACCGAGATTGCCGGCAAGGGGATGGTCGGCACGGTCGACGCCAAACGCCTGGCTGCGGGCAATGGAGCGCTCTTTGAGGAGCTGGGCATCGCAGTCTCGCCAACCCTCGGCTCAGGGGGGACGATTCTATTGGCCGTCGATGGGATCCACCTTGCCTCCTTCACCCTCCTCGATGAACCG
>JALOBD010000162.1 GCA_023228445.1 Sphaerochaeta sp.
CGCCCCAACGAGTTGCCCGAAAGCCTGGTAGAATCTGGAATCACCGTCCTGTCGTGCACCTTTGTGCATCCGACAGTCCATTATCAAACCAACTATTTAGCAGGGGAAGGACTCGAACCTACGACCTTCGGGTTATGAGCCCGACGAGCTGCCAACTGCTCCACCCTGCGTCGAATTACCTGCTTACTATAGAAAAATTGGGAATTCTTGTCAACCAACCTGACTCCATTCTATCGAATAAACTTAGTATCATATTGTATAACAATAAATTATAGCCATAGTTTTCTATCACATCCCGCTCTTTAGCTTTTCCGTTCCGTCTGCTATCATAGGCCCATATCCTGAGATCTTCTGCCACGTGGAAGAGAAGGAGCGCTCTACGAGCAAGAAAATCATCATACTGGGAGCCGGCAGGCGTGGCCTTAGCCTCGCCAAGAAGCTGATCTCCGACGGAAACGACATCGTCATCATCGACCACCGGCAGGACCGCGTTGAGTATGCGGCAGGCCACCTCGATTGTTTGGGCATCCTGGGCAATGGCACGGACATCGTGAAGCTCGAGGAGGCGGGGGTTGAACATGCCCAGGCGTTTGTCGCGGTCACCGACAGTGATGAGATCAACCTCGTCTCCTGCGGCCTCGTCTCCTCCTCCTACCCCCAGACCAAGACTGTGGCGGCCATCAGGTCACTGGTCTACACCGGCCCCGACGGGCTGAAGGAGGGGCTCCTGGGGATCGACTACATCGTCAACCCCAACGCCGAGACCGCCGCCTCAATCCACCAGATCATCGAACAAGGTGTCCATGGAAATATCTTCGGCTTCGTGAATTCCAGCCTCCTGCTCTACAACTTCCAAGTCGTCGAAGGGAGTGACTACGTCGGTTCGACGGTCATGCAGATGCGCAGCAAACTCGATGCCATCTTCATCATCACCTCGATCATGCGCAGTGGGACGGTCATCGTCCCCTCAGGTTCCACCGTCATCCAAGGGGGCGACATCCTGACCATCGTTGCTGACAATGAGGAGGTGCGCGACATCCTCAAGACCGTTGGCCGACTGCAAAAACGACCTCAGTCGATGGTCCTGGTCGGGGCGAGCAGCCTCACCCGAGCCCTGCTAAACCGGATGGGGCCGGCAATGCGGTCGAAGGTCGCCGTGGTCGACCACGACGAGGAGGTCTGCCGCCTCTTCAGCGAGCGCTTTCGTGAGATCTTGGTCATCCATGCGGATATCACCGATGAGGAGATCATGAGCGAGGAGCAGCTGGGCAACTACGACCTGCTCGTCGCCTTGACGGACAATGACGAGCTGAACATCATCACAGCCAGCTACGCCAAGCGAATCGGCATCAAGCGCTCGATCGCCCTCATCAGGGAGAACAACAACTACGTGCGCATGGCCCCCTCGCTGGACATCGATGTGGTCATCTCCACGACCAGCGCCACCGTCGAGTCTCTGCTGCGCTACCTCAGGGGGAGCAACGTGACCAGCCTCCACACCCTCTTCGGTGGCCAACTCGATGTCTACGAGTTTGTCATCAAGGCTGAGAGCACCGTTTCTGGCAAGCAACTGAAGGATATCAACATGCGCAAGCGGGCCATCGTCGCCGGCATCACCGACGTCAATGGCACTAGCCTCATCCCCAGCGGAGAGTCACGTCTCAACGAGGGGGATACGGTGCTCGTCGCCGCGTTGCACAACGCAAGCGACTTGATCCAGCACCTCTTTGGATAGCGTATGGTCAACTACAAGCACGACCTGAAGATCCTGGCTATCATTGAGGTGGTCATCGCCTTGCTCATGACGATTCCCACAGCGATGGCGGTGCATCTTGGCGAGCGGGACGCACTGCGCGGATTCCTTGTCGCCTACGGGGCAATCCTCCTCTTCGTCGCCCTCTCCTTCATCGTCGCCTCCAGAGCAAGACCAACGGCAATGCAACGCCGTGACGGCTACCTCATCGTGACCTTGACGTGGATCATCGCCACCACCTTCTCGGCCATTCCCCTGGTGGTCTCGGGCTGCTATGATGGCTTTTCAAGCGCCTACTTTGAGATCATGAGCGGCTTTACCACCACCGGGGCAACCGTCCTCAACGAGATCGAGAGCTTGCCTCGTTCAATCCTTTTTTGGCGATCACAGACCAACTGGATCGGAGGGATGGGCATCGTCGTGCTCTTCGTCGCCCTCCTGCCCGCCCTCGGAGTCAGCGGCACAATCCTCGTCAACGCCGAGACGGTCGGTCCAACAAAGGACAAGCTGACTCCGAAGATCAAGAACACCGCCCTGATCCTCTGGTCGATCTACCTCGGCTTCTCGGTCCTCCAGACGGCCCTGTTGCGCCTCGGAGGCCTGGACCTCTACGATGCGATGACAATCACCTTCTCCACCATGTCCGCTGCCGGATTCTCGGTGAAGAACGGATCGATCGGCAGCTATGCCAGCCCCTACATCGATGTGGTGGTCACCCTTTTCATGTTGATCAGCGCCACAAACTTCGCCCTCTACTACAAGGCGCTGACGGGACGGATCTCCTCGGTGCTCAAGGATGGGGAACTGCGGGCATACCTTGGCATCTGGGCGGTCGTCACCCTCCTGATCACGGCAGCCCTCGCCTTCACCCAGACCTTCCCGTCATTGGGCCAATCCCTTCGATACAGCGCCTTCCAGAGCGCCTCGATCATGACCACCACCGGCTTCTCCACCACCGATTACCAGATGTGGCCCTCCTTCGCCCAGCTCTTGCTCTTCCTCCTCTTCTTTGTCGGTGGGTCGGCAGGCTCGGCGGGGGGTGGCATCAAGGTCATCCGAATCGCGGCCCTCTTCAAGATGGGTCGTTCACAGCTGAAGAGTCGCATCCACCCCCGTGGGGTCTTCCAGGTGCGGGTGGGACAGACCACACTCCCAAAGGATCTGCTCATCTCAATCGCGACCTTCTTCGGGGTGTACGTCCTCACCGGTCTGGTAGGATCGGCAATCATCTCATTGGGAAGCATCGACCTCTCCACAAGTCTCTCTGCCTCATTCCTCTGCCTGGGGAATATCGGCATCGGCTTTGGCCAGGTCGGGCCGACGGGTAACTTTGGCGCTTTCAGCGCGCCGTTGCAGTGGTTCTGCTCCTTTTTGATGCTTGTCGGACGCCTTGAGCTCTTCACTGTCTACGTGCTCTTCACCAGCCACTTCTGGAAGCGCTAGCGGAAAAATGCTGGTCAGAGCGCCGCAATCCGTTGTACCATATGACCCATTACCGGGCTCGCCCCGACAACAATGAGGTGCCTACAGTGAAGAACGTTGTGTTGATCCCCGACTCGTTCAAGGGGACGATGTCCAGTGAAGAAATCTGCGCCATCATGGAGCGCTCCATCAAGGTCCACTACCCGGAGGCAGCAGTCACTGCCATCCCCGTCGCCGACGGTGGTGAGGGGAGCGTCGACGCCTTCCTCAAGGCTCTAGGTGGAGAGAGGCGTACCCTCACAGTCCAGGGCCCCTACGGCGAGGAGATGGAGAGCTTCTACGCGGTGGTGAAGGGGACGACCGCCATCATCGAGATGGCTGCCTGCGCCGGACTCCCACTTGTCGCCGACCGCCTCGATCCGTCTGCGACCACCACCTATGGTGTCGGCCAATTGATCCTCGATGCCGCCAAACGGGGAGCGACGACCATCATCGTCGGTCTTGGTGGCAGTGCAACCAATGATGGTGGTTGCGGGGCGGCGGCGGCCTGCGGCGTCGGTTTCTTCGATGCCAGCGGCGTACACTTTGTTCCCACCGGCTCGACGCTCAAGGATGTGGCACGCATCGACACCTCCACCCTCGCCCCGGAGTTGAAGAACGTCACCATCACCACGATGTGCGACATTGACAACCCATACTGGGGCCCCACCGGAGCCGCCCACATCTTCGGCCCACAAAAGGGTGCCGACCCTCAGATGGTCTCATTCCTCGACGAGTCGATGAGAAGCTTTGCCCAGATCATCGAACGCGATACCGGCGTCGATGTGCAGGCCATCGCCGGAAGCGGCGCTGCCGGCGGCATGGGTGGGGGCATGGCAGCCTTCTTTTCCAGCGAACTGCAGATGGGCATCGAGACGGTCCTCGATACGGTGAACTTCGACTCGCTGCTCTCCGGCTGCGATTTGGTGCTTACCGGGGAGGGGAAGATCGACAGCCAATCGCTGCGAGGCAAGGTGGTCATCGGGGTGGCTCGGCGCACCAAAGCTCACAATGTGCCGACGTTGGCCATCGTGGGCGACATCGCCGATGACGTGGACGAGGCATATGAGCTGGGAGTCAGTGCCATCTTCTCGATCAACCGGCTTGCCATCCCCTTCAAGGAGGCGAAGGAGCGAGCCGCCCTTGACATGGAGAAGACGGTTGACAATCTGATGCGTTTATACAGACGGATGGGGTGGTGACTCGGGTAGTTGCCATTAGCAAATAAAAGTAGTATTTTGTGTGGCAGAACAAAAAATCAATGTTTTTAGGATATAGACCTAATAAGGAGAGAGACATGGCAGTAACAGTAACGAAGGGCACATACGAAAGCGAAGTGTTGAAGAGCAGTGTACCAGTGGTCGTTGACTTCTGGGCAGCATGGTGTGGCCCGTGCCGGATGCAGGCACAGATTCTCGATCAGCTTGAGAAGGAGTTCAACACCGACGAGCTGAAGATCGCAAAGGTCAACGTCGATGAAGAGG
>JALOBD010000163.1 GCA_023228445.1 Sphaerochaeta sp.
AGACGGGTAGCCTCCTTTGTCGTGCAGAACCCGAAGAAGGTCCTGCACCTCAACGTACGCGAGCTCGCCAAGCAATCCTCGGCAAGCCAGGCTGCTGTCATCCGCTTCTGCAAACACCTGGACTTTGAGTCGTACAGCAACTTCAAGCTGCGCCTCGCCCGTGACGTCTTCGATACCTACGATGAGCGCTACATGCCCGACCTCGACCTGGAGTCCGGCACCGAGGCAGAGGCAGTGATCCACTCGGTCATCGAGCGCATGCAGCGCTCCTTCTCCGCGCTCGAACACAGCCTGGAGAGTGAGTCCATCACCGCTGCCGTACAGTGCATCCTCGCCGCACACAAGACCGCCCTCTTCGGCGTCGGAGCCAGCGGCATCGTCGCCAGTGATTTCATGCAGAAGCTCGCCCGCGTCGGAGTCCCGGTCTTCTACACCCCCGACACCGACCTGCAGCTGGTCGCCGCGGCAGCCATCCGCGGGGGAGAGTGCGCCTTCATCATCTCCTACTCCGGGGAGAAGGCCGAGATGCTCGAGGCGGCACGCTTGGCCAAGAAGAATGGAGCTACGGTCATCAGCCTGACCATGGACAGCCCCAACTCGCTGCGCCAGGTCGCCGACATCTGCCTCCTCGTGCCGGCAAGTGAACGAATCTACCGTCAAGGTGCCAGCACATCGCGCATCAACCAACTCGCCGTCGTCGATATCCTCTACTCGCTGATGCTCTCCAGTGACCTCGATGCCTCCATCGAGGCGATCGAACAGACGATGGCGGCGACCCACCGGTAGCACGCGATGGCCAAGACCAAGAAAGCCGAGGCGACCAAACGCCTCATCTATGAGAGCGCCATCCACCTCTTCACCAAGCATGGCTACGACGCAGTCTCGATCCAGAAGATCGCCGACCATGCAGGCACCGCAAAGGGGAGCTTCTACTCCTACTACACCACCAAGAGTGACATCATCGTCGAGAAGTTCTGGGAGATCGACGCGTACTATCGCAGCATCGAGGAGGTGGTGCGCCAAGAGAGGGGGGGAGAGCGGCGCCTGCTCACGTTCACCGAACTGCAGCTCACCTACGTGCGCGACGTCGTCGGCTGCGATGTATTGAAGGTACTCTACGCCAACCAGGTCCTGCAGGAGGGGTCACAGAAGACCATCACCGATGAGACACGGTTTTGGTTCACCTTCATCGAGGAGATCATCGCCGAGGCACAGCGAAGCGGAGAGTTCAATAGCCACGAGAGCGCCTCCACCTATGCCCGCTTCTTCAACCGGGTGATCAGGGGGCTGTTCCTTGATTGGAACATCAGCTCGGCCTCCTTCGACCTCGTCGAGGTCGGGATGCACTACTGCTCTTCAATCCTGATCGAGGCCCTCAAAAGAAAAAACTGACTGCGGTCATTTTTTTGTTGACGGATTACTGTTCTGCCCCTATCATGGGCCATGAGACCTGTAAGGAGGCTTCATGCACATCATCGTCCCGATCAAACAAGTGCCGCAGAGCAGCGACGTGAAGATGGACCCGGTGACCGGGACCATGATCCGATCCGCTCGCTCCTCAGTCCTCAACCCGCTCGACCTCTACGCGTTGGAGGCAGCGCTGTTACTCAAGGAGAGGCACGGTGGGACGGTCACCGCGGTGACCATGGGTCCGCCAAGCGCTCTCCAAATCCTCAAAGAAGCCCTCTCGATGGGCAGCGACCGGGCGATCCACCTCACCGACCGCCTCTTTGGTGGCGGCGATACCTACGCCACCAGCTATGTGCTGGCCAAGGCAATCGAGAAGATCGGCACCTTCGACCTGATCATCACCGGTGAGCGGGCCACCGATGGAGACACCGCACAGGTGGGTCCGGGCATCGCAGCCTGGCTGGATCTCGCCCTTGCAACCTACGTCTCGACCATCACCGCTAGCAATGGAACCCACCTCACTGTCGAACGCCTCATCGAGGAGGGGTACCAACGTGTACAGGTGGAGCTTCCTGCGCTGCTGACCGTCGTCAAGGAGATCGCCATCCCCCGCCTGCCCACGCTGCGTGGCAAGAAGCGTGCGATGGCCACGGTCATCGAGACCTGGGATGCCGCATCCATCGAGGCTGACCGGACCAAAATCGGCCTGAAGGGATCGCCGACCAGGGTGGTGAAGATCGAGACACCGAAGGTGGCCCGTTCGTGTGAGGCGCACCACGCCGATGGCGATGAGGCCACCCTCGCCGCCGTCGACCGCCTGCTTGACTTCCTGGAGGAGCGCAACCTGCTCAAGGGGGTATCCCATGGCTGAAGTCTGGACCATCGCAGAGAGTGAGGGCGGAAGGCTCAAGGAGGTCTCCTTCGAGCTCTTGGCACGAGGACGGGCGCTCTCTGATGAGCTTGGCGTACCGTTGGCAAGCGTGGTACTCACCAACGAGATCGAATCACACGAGCTTGAGCGTCTGGCTTGGTATGGTGCCGATACCATCTACGTTGCCCAAGATCCAAACCTCCACCCCTTCACCGTCGCCTCCCACGCCGCGCTCTTGACCGCATTGGTGGGCCACCATGCACCCCAGATTATCCTCGCGGCAGCGACAACCACCGGGCGAACCCTCCTGCCCTACCTCGCCGTCAAGCTCGGCTGCGGTTTGACTGCCGACTGCACCGCACTGGCCATCGAGGAGGGAACGGGGAATCTGTTGCAGATCAGACCGGCCATCGGGGGCAACATCATGGCGACGATCAAGAGCCCCGACCACCGCCCCCAGATGGCCACCATCAGGCCGCGTTCGACACCACTCGGTGAGCCGGATGAGAAGAGACGGGCTACCGTCCGGGCCATCGATGTCCCTACCGATGTGCATGACCCGGTCCAAGTCCTTGGCCTGAGGCCCTTTGGCGACCAGAGTGCATCCATCGAGAATGCCTCGGTCGTGGTCGCCGGCGGCAAGGGATTGAAGCGGCGGGACAACTTCACCCTCGTCGAAAACCTTGCCTCCTCCCTGGGAGGTGAAGTCGGTGCCAGCCGCGATGCCGTCGACCGCGGCTGGGCGAGCTACCCCCACCAAGTCGGTCTCTCAGGCAAGACCATCACCCCCGAACTCTACGTGGCTGTAGGGATCTCCGGGGCCATCCAACACCTGGCCGGGATCAAGACAGCGAAGACCATCGTCTCCATCAACCGCGACAGTGAGGCCAATATCCTCGCCCTCGCCGACTTTGCCATCATCGGCGATCTCTTTGGAATCATCCCCGTCCTGCTGCGCCGTCTAGAAGAGAGAAGGAAGATCCAATGACCTACACTCCCATCACCGACCACATCATCGAAAAGCTCATCTCAATCTGCTCGCCCTCCAACGTCATCACCGACGGTGAACGCATGGAAAGCTACAGCCACGACGAGACGAGCAAGGAGCAGTTCAGTGCCATGCCCGAAGTGGTGGTCACTCCCTCCACCACCGAGCAGGTGGCACAGATCATGCGCCTTGCCGATCGCCTTACCATCCCGGTCACACCGCGTGGGGCCGGATCCGGTCTCTCTGGTGGTGCCATACCGCTCTATGGGGGCATCGTCCTCTCACTGGAGAAGATGAACCGCATCATCGAGATCGATGAGGAGAACCTGACGGTGACCGCCGAAGCGGGCATCGTGACCAACGAATTGAACGAACGCCTCAAGGATGCCGGACTCTTCTTCGCCGGCTATCCGATGAGCCTGGAGAGCTGTTTTTTGGGCGGTAACATCGCCGAGAACGCCGGCGGGGGCAAGGCGATCAAGTACGGGGTCACCAGCCGCTACGTCCTGGGCCTCAAGGTAGTCACCCCCCAAGGCCAGATCGTCACCCTCGGGGGCAAGGTCACCAAGGATGTCAGCTCCTACGACCTCAAGCAACTCTACATCGGAAGTGAAGGGACGCTGGGGATCATCACCGAGGCGACGATCAAACTCATCGGCATCCCCAAGGTCGCCTCGACACTCCTCGTCCCCTTCACCGATGCCCAACAGGCGATCTCCGTCGTCCCGCTGTTGATGAAACAGGGCATCATCCCCGTCTCCATCGAGTTCATGGATCGCCTCTCCTTCGAGATCTCCTGTGACTACCTCAATGAGAGCCTCCCGCTTGACGGCGTTGGGGCAATGTTGCTCATCGAAGTCGACGGCTCTGATGAGGCACAGGTTGAAGCCGACCTCATCGCCGTCGGGGAGCTCTGCGAAGAACAGGGGGCGCTGGAGGTGTACATCGCCGAGGATGCCAACAACCGCGAGCGTATCTGGGCGGTGCGGCGAGCAATTGCCGAGGCCATCAAGGTCTATAGTCCGATCCAAAGCCTCGAGGACGTAGTGGTTCCCATCGCCTCGATCCCCCGTGTGCTGCCCTTCTTGGAGGAGCTCTCGGCACACTATCGCCTGAAGATCCCCTGCTACGGCCATGCCGGCGATGGCAACCTCCATGCCACCGTCGTCAAGGATCCCGACTGGACGATGGATAAGTGGCTTGAGACTGAACCCAAGATTCTCGGTGAGCTCTACACCTTCATCGTCGACGAGCTCGGGGGGAAGATCAGCGGGGAACATGGCATCGGGGTGAAGCGGCGCGAGTTTGTCAAGGAGCTGACCGCGAAGGCGGAGTATGAGTTGCTCAAGACGCTCAAACAGGCCTTCGACCCCAAGGGCATCATGAACCCGGGCAAGATCCTCATCTGATGAAGTCTTCCCGC
>JALOBD010000164.1 GCA_023228445.1 Sphaerochaeta sp.
GGTTGATTTCAACGAAGATTTATTTTTGCCAAACCCAGCCCTTGTCTGTTCTGCAGCATAGAGTTGCAGAAGCAGATTCGGCAAAATCTTTTTACCTCTTGCTTGTTGGTGTTGCATACTGACCCTACCAAAAGGAGTCGATATGGAACAGCTTACACAAATCATCACTGCACTGAAGGAGTACGACCGTGGCCGGTGCTTGATGGACAGCACCCAACACCTTCACGACCTGGCGTACATCAGGATCGAGAAGGAGCTCCAGCCTTTGCTTGGGGACGGCAAGGAATTGTTGGAGGTCGTCCGGGATCGGATGCGCCTGCTCATGGAGGAGAGGCACAGCAAATTCACCATCCAAGCCTTGTACTCGAGGATGCTCAGTCTGCTCGAGACCGGGGAGATACGGGAATTTTACGCCAAACCGCCCTCCAAAAAGACCCCCATCAGGCATGAACGCTTCGTGCCGGCGGTCACCCAATATCAGCAGTATCTTGCATCCGAAGGAAAATCGCCCTACACCATCGAGAGCTACATCAATGTCGCAAAGCACTTCCTCAACCATCTTGGAGACAATGGGCACGAGAATGTGGAGGTAATTCCTGGAGCACTGGTCGTCACATTCTTCGAGAGCCTCAGGACGACGTGGGCCTCCACCAGCATCCGCACAGCATCCTCGGCCCTCAGGCATTTCCTGGGTTATCTCGGTTATGATGAACAGATGCTCCAAGCAGTACCGACGCGCTGCCAGAGGTACATCCCCATCATCCCGATGCTGGAGACGGAGGAGGAGAAGGCAATCCTCGCTTTTCTTGAGGATGAGGGTGGAGAGCACCGCGACAAGGCAATCCTGGCGTTGTGCTATTATCTTGGACTCAGGGCGATCGACATCGTCAACCTACGCCTGGAGCAAATAGACTGGATCAGCGAAACCATAACGGTGACGCAATCGAAGACCGGGCGGATGGTGGTGTTGCCTCTCCTGCCGATAATCGGGAACCATCTGCAGGGTTACCTTCTGAAAGAAAGGCCCGACAGTGAATTCAGGCATGTATTCCTGAGAAAGTATGCGCCCTACCGAAGGTTTTCAAACCATTCGACAATCTACACACTTCTCCAAAGGATTTTTTGCCACCTGGGTATCAGGGAAGGCTGCAGGCAAGGATCGCATCTGCTACGCCACCATGCCGCCTCCAAACAACTGTTGTGCCAGACACCGCTTGGCACCATCGCGAGCCTGCTCGGTCATGGGAACGTGGATTCCACGGCCATCTATACCACCGTCGACTACGGGAATCTCAGGGTCTGTTGCCTCGACCCCTACTGCAAGGGGGTCGGCGTATGAGGTACATCAGTTCCCTGGCACTTGAATTGGAACGGTTCCACAACCACTATCTGGCAACCCATGTGTCTGCTTCACACCTCTGTTATCTCAAGAAGTTCGATGCCTTCTGGCACAGCAGGCAATATCCGCCCCTCCTCACCAAGGAGCGGCTGGCTGGCTGGATACGTCCTCTTGGTGATGAGACTGCCCAGACGCAATGCAGCAGGATTCGTGTTGTAAGAATATTTGGTGAATACCTGCACTCGATCGACGAGAGGGAACACTACGTGCTTCCCCGCGGCATTGGACCGAAGGAACCGCGGTATGTGCCCTACTTGTTCACCGAGGATGACCTTGAGAAGATATTCTCCCAAGAGGTGATGGGTGTCTTCAAGCCGTGTTCTTCTGCGATGAGCAGGCAATATGTACTGCCCCAGCTCTATTCCACGATACATTGCTGTGGACTGCGTCCATCGGAGGCAACGAATTTGTTGGTGGGGGACGTCAATCTCGAGCATGGGTGGCTGGACATCAAGACAACCAAGACTTGCAGGGACCGTCGCCTACCGATGGGAGAGTCATTGCTGAGCCAGTTGAGGGCGTACGACCAACTCATGCAGCTGAGATTACCTGGGCGCAAATACTTCTTTCCCACGACCAAGGAAGAGCATTACAGATCGTCGTCGGTAGGCATCCTCTTCACCAGGTTGCTGAGGGAGCACGGCATCGCCCAGCCCTCCACCGGGCCAAAGGGAAGGCTCTACGACCTGAGGCACCATTTCGTATTCAGGAACATCAACCGCTGGATCGACGAGGGAAAGGACGTCGATTCCCTGCTGCCCTACCTCAAATTGTACCTCGGGCACTCCACCATCAGGGACACCGAGTACTACCTGCATTGGGTGCCCGAGTACTTCCCGATCTTCGAACGCCTGTATGGCGGGCTGGCGGCGAATCTGCCGGAGGTGAGCGATGGCCAGGACTAGTAAAGCGAAGCTTTGGGACCTTGTGAACGATTACTTCGACATCCATCTCAAGGATGTGAGGAGGATGAGCGGGGGCACGATACTCACCTATCGGTACGGGTTGTTCTCGTTCGTGTCATACCTGAACAGGCAGAAAAGCATCGATGCCGGCTCGATCACGCTCGAGGACTTCTCGAGGCTCAACGTGAAGGACTACATCGCCCATATGGGCACGGAAGAGGGGCTCTCCCCGGCCACCTGCAACCTGAGGCTCTCGATCATCAAGAGCTTCCTCCGCTTCTGCGCCGACGAGTACGTCCATCTCTATGCGCTCTACCACTCGGTGAAGGCCATCCCCATCTCGAGGGTCGAGTCCAAACCGGTGGACTACCTGTCGGAGGAAGCCCTCAGGACTCTATTGCTCGCTCCAGATCCATCGAGCCGGCTGGGCCGGAGGGACGGCATGCTGTTGATCTTCATGTACGATACGGCGTGTCGGGTCCAGGAGCTCGTGGATGTCAGGCTCGGGGACGTCCGGCTGGACCGGTCGCCCTGCCATGCCGTGATAACGGGCAAGGGGAACAAGACGAGGTTGGTGCCGTTGATGGAGAAAACGGTGGCACATCTGCGTTCGTACATCCATATGTTCCACGCATCGGGGGATGGGCAGAGGCCGTTGTTCTACGCATCGAAGCGGGGCGGGCCCTCGAAGCTCTCCACCGATGCCGTGGCAGCCTTGATGAAGAAGTACGGGAAGAAGGCAGGAGAGGAGTGCCTCGAACTGTCGGTCTCCAGGATTCACCCTCATCTCATGAGGAAGACCCGATCGATGCACCTGTACCTGAACGGGATGCCCTTGGAGAATGTGGCCAAGTTCCTCGGCCATGTCGATTCCTCCAGCATCTCCCATTATGCCCAGGCGAACCTCAACATGCTGACGGCGGCCATCGAGAAGGCCAACCCGGAGGTGGTAGGGGTCAGCAAGAACTGGACAGACCCGGACATCCTGAGGAGGCTCATGGGATTGTGACCAAAAGATTTTGCCGAATCCGCTTCTGCAACTCTATGCTGCAGAACAGACAAGGGCTGGGTTTGGCAAAAATAAATCTTCGTTGAAATCGACATTTCATGAAATTTCATGAAATGTCGACAACGGTAGCTGTTTCAGAGACCAGCGCCTCGCCCTCGGCTGTGCTGCCCTTGAGGTAAATCTAGTCTTTTCAAGACCTTACAGGCCCCAAGGCTCCGGGAAGGTCTTAGTAACATCATCTTCATATTTCGCATCTTTCCCAAAAGCTGCATTTCAAGCCTCCTGAGCGCCTTCAGCAAGGAAAAGATGCGAATAATGTTCTTGCGTCATGCCAAGCCGCAAAGCCTCGCCAACATCTCAGAGTCGTTCTCCCAATCAGGTTCCTCCTGCATCTCTGGGGTGTCCTTCTCCATCTCTCCAATCGCTTCCCTCAGGAGATCCACGTCACAGGCGGTGTAGACGGTGGTGGTCTGCAGGTTGGCGTGTCCGAGGAACCGACCGATCAACGGGAGGGGCACCTTCGCCCTGAACAGATGGGTGGCACGCGAGTGCCTCAGCTGGTGAGGGGTGACCCGGTCGGGCACCAAGGGGTTGTCGAGGCGGGCCGCCTGGGCATGCTTGCGCACGATGCGCTCGGCATTGCCGATGGACATCCGGTTGCGCACCCCATGGATGACGGTGAAGAACACCCAGTCGTCCGGCTGTCCGTGCCCGTCCTCGAACCACCTACCCAAATAGCGCTGCAGGATTGCGGTGGTTCGCTCCCCGATGGGCACCTCCCTCACCTTCCTCCCCTTGCCGTGCAACCTGACGCTCGAGCCGGAGGCGTAGATGTTGAGGTCGCGGATGCGTAGGCCCAGCATCTCGGAGACCCGCGCCCCGCTGTCGTACATCAAGGCCATCAGCGCCAAGTCTCGGCAGCCGAACCTCGAGTCGTCGGGCGAGGCGAGGATGCCCTTGAGCGCCTCCTCCCGAAGCCAGCCCACCATCGGCTTCTCCGCCGTCGCCATCGGGATGGAGAGGACAGCCGAGCCCCAAGCGGTGAGCTCGAAGTCGCAGTCCATCACGTAGCGTGCGTAGCTCTTGAGACATGCCAGGCGCTGGTTCCTGGTCGCCTTCGAGCAACCCCTGCGCTCCAGCCAGCCAAGGAAATCGAGGAAGAAGTCGCGGTCGGCCTCCTTGAAGCAGAACGTGTAGAAGCACTTGCCGCTCCGCTCCTCCACATACCCGCGCAGCAGGCGCATGCACCCCCGGTAGGAGACGATGGTGCACTCGCTGCGCCCCAGTTGGCCGTGGAGGTGCTCGCAGAGGAAGTCGCCGCAATGGGTGAACAGCGGCCGCCTCAAATGGTTCGATTGTTGCATAATCGGG
>JALOBD010000165.1 GCA_023228445.1 Sphaerochaeta sp.
CGACGGCAAACTCTTCTTTGTACTGCTCGAAGGGCAGGGCAGGGGAGTGCTCAAGACGCTCGACACCACCCTCATCCAGCAACTGGTCATCGCCAAGCCCACCTTCTGATCAATCGACGAGCTTCAGCAAGCGCCCGTACACCGTGGAGACCCGCTTAGACATGACCGTGTTGCCCGCCCGCTCCAGCTCATCGACGAGCTGGAGGAGGGTGTAGAGCGAGGTATCCAGCGCGTCGTGGCAATTCCGGTTGGCCGAGAAGCGGAAGTTGCCACCACTTTCGGTCAGTTCGACAAAGTACAGGTGGCGCCGCTCGCGCTTTTGCTTGGTGAAGGCAAGGATCCAGGTGAGGTTGTCGTAGAGGCGGTCGGCCTCATCGACGGTGAAGATTCCCGACGGCGGGTTGTCCAGGATGCCTCGCTCCGGTCTCAGCTTGCCCGAGAGCTCGAGGATCGATGAGAAGGTGTCGCCGTAGTGGATGTAGAAGCCACGCCACATGAGAGCGGCGGGAAAGTTCTTGGGCCTGCGTGGGGCCTTCTCGTTGATCTTGTAGAGGATGGGAAGGTCCTCGAAGGGGATGATTGCTATCGTTCTCTGCCGCTTCTTTGTGCCGGAGGTTTCGGTCGGGTAGTTGTGATTGTAGACAACCACCGTCCCCTTCTGCTGTACCGGTGCCGCCTTGCCCCGCCCCCTCTTCTCCTTCTTCTGCTCTTGGATCTCTTCGCGCTCCTTGGCTCGCACACCCTTGGCCAGTGCGGTGAGCTGGCCATAGAGGCCTTGAGAGATGTCGTCGAGCCATTCACGTTCAAGCGGGCTGACACTTCGGGCATAGAGGCGGCTGGTCTGCACGATCTCGCCGGCGATGATGAAGCGGGGTGGGGTCTTGAAGTATGAGGAGCCCGGGTGGATGAAGACTTGGTCGGCCGTCAGGCTCTTGTACATGGCAGCCTTGGCCCGGATACAGACATACTGTAACAGTCCACTGGCGATGCAGCACAGATACTCGCGGATCGAGCCACCGCTGGAGAGCGGGAAGCCGATATCACCGCAGATCTCACCGAGCTGTTCGTTGACGTGGACGATCTCCTGCATCCCCTGGTAGTCGAGGTAGTTGCGTGTGCAGAACTTCTGCTTGGCGTCCTTTCCCACGTTGGCGGTGTACTGCTCAAAGACGTTCAGGTAGCTGACGAAGTCGCCGTACTCGCTGGTGTTGAAGCGCCGCTGGGCGGCTCGGCTGGCCTCCTCCTCACCGGGGACGAGGAGGAACGGGGTCTTGGTGGAGAGAAACGAGATGGCCACCAAGACCTCAGAGAGTACATCGGGGTGGCCCATCATCGCCTCGACGATGACCCTGGCGTGGCGGGGGAGCAGCGGGAAGCGGCTCATCATCGCTCCGATGGTGGTGAGGCGGCGATACTCGTCGATGGCCCCGATGAAGCGCAGCGTCTCCTCAGCACTCTTGATCGCGCTATCGCGCGGGCGGGTGATGAACGGAAACTTCTCGTAGTCATAGATTGACAGGTCGCTCATGCGCATGACGACCTCGCTCAGGTCGGTACGCAAGATCTCCTCGGTACCGTAGGAGGAGCGGCTTTGGTAGTCCTGTTCGCTGTAGAGGCGGTAACACTGCCCCGGGGCGGTCCTGCCGGCTCGTCCGGCACGCTGCTCACAGCTGGAGCGGCTGATGGGCAACGGCACCAGGCTGGAGGTGAAGTCCTTTTGGTTGTAGAAGTTGACCTTGGCGATGCCGCTGTCGATGACCGTGGTGATACCGTCGATGGTCACCGAGGTCTCGGCGATATTGGTGGCGACCACGACCTTGGTCTTGCCCGCCGTCGTCTCGTTGAAGACCGACTCCTGCTCCTCCTTGCTGAGCCGACCGAAGAGGGGGTAGATCTCAAGGCGGCTTTGCGGATCAGCTCCAATGAGGGCCGAGACGGTGACGGTGATGTCGAACTCACCACTCATGAAGACGAGGATGTCGCCACTCCTCTTCTTCGCCTCTGCCTTGACGATCGAGACGATGGCATCGACCTGGTTCTCCAGATTCTCGCGCTCCAGGGGGCGGTAGTGGATCTTCACCGGGTAGACGCGCGCATCGATGCTGATGATCGGCGCTCCGTCGAAGAAGCGGGAGAAGACCTTGGTGTTGATCGTCGCACTGGAGATGATGACCTTGAACTCGGGTCGCTGGGCGACGATATGCTTGAGCAAGCCGAGGATGAAGTCGATGTTCAGCGAGCGCTCGTGGGCCTCGTCGATGAGCATCACCGAGTACGAGGAGAGCAGGGGGTCGGCCTTCAGTTCCATGAGCAGGATGCCGTCGGTCATCACCTTGATGCGGGTGGAGGGGACGGTAGTGTCCTCAAAGCGCATCTTGTAGCCGACCAGGCCCCCCTCGTCATTGATCTGTCGTTTGATGAAATCGCTGACCGAGAGGGTCGCGATCCTGCGCGGCTGGGTGATTCCGATGATCCGCTGGCTGCCATACCCGGCTTGGTGGAGGATGAGCGGTATCTGGGTGGTCTTGCCGCTTCCGGTAGGGCTCTCTACGATGATGACCTGGTTCAGTGCCAGGGCATCGAGGATATCCTGCCTATGTTGGTAGACAGGAAGTTGGGTATAATCTTTCAAATTCGTTCCTTCTTGATGGTGGTGACAGCGTCTTCACCGGAGAGTTGTGTCCAGGTGCGTTTGTCGACAAGGTCCTTCACTGTGAAGGTCCCCTCGTCGTCGCTCAGCAGCGCATACCTGATGGTCTGCTCCTCGACCCACTTGTACTGGGCGCCGATCTTCTTCTCTCCAAGGTAGACGCTGACGGCCAGGCCCGCCTGACGCAAGAGGCGGGCGGCGCGGTCGCATTGGGTGAATCGGTCCCGGATGTCGATGATCGCCACATCAGCGCTGGACCCGGCGCGGACGATGGGGCTCTCCAGCTCCTCGAGGGCGCTCATCAACCGATCGAGGCCGATGGAGGAGCCGACCCCGGGCAGGTGCTGCTTGGTGTAGAGGCCAGCCAGGTCGTTGTACCTCCCTCCACTGCACACCGATCCGTAGTGGGGCAGCGCTTCGAGGAAGGTCTCGTAGACCAGACCGGTATAGTAGTCCAACCCCCGGGTGATGGAGGGGTCGAGGATGAAACGGTCGGCGATGGTTGCACTGGCAAGGTAGCCGTGGATGCTTCTCATGCGCCGGCTGTGCTCGCTCTCTCCGCCGCTCAGGCGCTCCAGGCGCTCCAAGGTGGCCAAGAAGCTCTCGTCTCCGTCCTCCTTGTCGATGTAGCTGAGGATGTCCAGTGCCTTCTCTTGTGAGGCGAGCAACGCAGTCAGTTCGATTTTCACCTCATCCCGGCCGATCTTGCGCAGCTTGTCGACAGTACGCAAGATTTCGGTGTTGTGCTCGCCGATGCCGAGGTGGGCGAGCATCTGGGAGAAGAGGCCGCGGTGTGCGAGGTGGAAGTTGACCCCCTCCACCCCCATGGCGGCAAAGGAGGCATCCATGACACTGAGGATCTCGTAGTCGGCTTCGGCGTTGTCCGCCCCGACAATGTCGAAGTCGCACTGGATGAACTCCCGGTAGCGCCCTTTCTGTGGATTTTCCCCCCGCCACACCTTGTTGATGTGGAAGCGCTTGAAGGGGAGGGGCAGCTCATTGAGGTGCAGGGCAAGGAATCTGGCGAAAGGGACGGTGAGGTCGAAGCGCATCGCCACCTCACGCCCACCGTTGTCTTGAAAGTGGAAGATCTGCTTGTCCGTCTCCCCCCCGCCCTTGCCGAGCAACACCTCGGTGTACTCGAGGGCAGGAGTATCGATGGGGACGAAACCGTATGACGAAAAGAGGGCTTCGAGCGTTGCGATGATCGCCTTCTTGGGGATTTCGGATGCCGGAAGGGAGTCTCTGAACCCCTTCAACAACCGTGGTTGTATGATCGTCCTGGCCTTCTCTTGCACGCCCATGTTCTCCTGCTCCTGTTGTATTTTTACCAACGATGGTGTACAAAGAGTCTATAATGAATCGCGCCTGTCCTGCAATACAGGTCAGCGACCACCACCGGTTTTCACCACTGAGAGCGATATGCTGATACGATACAAACAAGACGAACATGGCAAGACCGTCCCTATTGCCAACATCTACACCCAAAGCGAACACAAGATCCAAACCCACCACATCGACCGCGACGCCCTGTGGGCGATCAGGAAGCTCCAGAACAGCGGAGCGGAGACCTACCTCGTCGGAGGGGCGGTGCGCGACCTGCTCTTGGGCATCATCCCAAAGGACTTCGATATCGCCACCAGCGCCTCGCCGCGCCAAATCCAACGCCTCTTCTACAACGCCCGGATCATCGGCAAACGCTTCAAGCTGGTGCACCTGATCTTCCGCGACAAGGTGCTGGAGATCTCCACCTTCCGCAGCGGCGAGGAGGTGGAGGAGGGGAACAACAACGTCTTCGGTTCCATCGACCAGGATGCCAAGCGGCGAGACTTCTCCATCAACAGCTGCTACTACGACCCCTCCAACGGCCAGCTTTTGGACTTCAATGGGGCAATGGAGGACTTCAAGAAGCGGCGCATCAGTTCGGTCATCCCCCTCGATGAGACCTTCGTCGAGGACCCGGTGCGGATGATCAGGGCCATCAAGTATGCGGTG
>JALOBD010000166.1 GCA_023228445.1 Sphaerochaeta sp.
TCACTTGCGACCGTGATGGTAGGCTTGATGTGGATGCGGGTCATCAAGAGGCTCTTCTCCACCTTCTCCATGATGCCGTCAGCTTGGCTCTTGTAGCTGAGGAAGGCGAGCTTCGCGCGTTCGGCGAAGGAGAGGAAGGTGGTCATCAGGCAGATTTCAGCAGCTGCGGTATAGAGGTGTTCGGGCGACCAGATACCTTCATGCCCTCCGGGAAAGTTGGCCGGTGTCGCCACCTCGATGGTCGGCATGCCGCTACTGGAGAGCGCCGCCCGCTTCTCCTTGGTCCACTCAACAGCGGTCGTATAGGTATGGGTATCACTCATGATGTGCTCCTTGATATCAGAGGATACTCACAAAGAGTGGGTGTCGGCTAGCGTGACTCCAGTTGATACTGTATGCTGAGCTGCCAAGGAGCAAACCATGATCATCGACCGCCTTGAAAACCTAGCTAAGTACACCCCCGCCCTCCCCCAGTTACAGCATGTCGTCTCCATCCTTGAAAGCGGCGCTCTGTTGGACCTGCCGCTCGGAAGCTATACAACCGACGATCCATCACTGCGCTACACCATCATGAGCTACGAGACCGAACTGGCTGAGATGAAGGCCTATGAGATCCACCGCCGTGACGCCGACGTGCAGATCCTCCTTGCCGGACGCGAGCGCATGGATGTTGCCGACAGCGAGAGCTTTGTCCCGACCGGAGAATACAGCGCGGAGCGAGACATCGTCTTCGGAGACGGCCACAAGATAGCCTCCTACCATGCCAACCCATCCCTCTTTGTGATCTTCTTTCCCGGAGAACCTCATGCCCCAAATCTCGCCGATGGCGAAGGGCGTGAGGTGAAGAAGGTGGTCTTCAAGATTATTGGGTGAGAGTCCAAATCGCATGAGATACCACAGTTGACAGATGGGAAAACCCATGCGACTATAGCTGTAAGACAGCTTAACAGCTAGATTGAACACACAGTTGGGTGCAATGCACCCTCTCAGGAGGAGAGAATGAAAAAAGCATTGATCGTAGTATTGCTTGCTGCTCTATTGGTACCTGCGGTATTTGCCCAGGCCTCGAGCGAAGCCAAACCCGTTGAACTGGTCTACACCATGACCGCCGTCCCTACCGACGCCCACGCCGGTGCCATGATGGTCTTCAAAGAGACTGTTGAAAGACTCTCTGGAGGGCAGATCAAGGTTCTTACCTTCGATTCAGCCTCCCTCTTCAAGCAAGAGCAGGAAGTCTCGGCAGTGGTCAGCGGCCAGGCGGACATCACCGCCACAGCAGCTGCGTGGCTGACCGACAAGAGCCCGTGGGTCTCGATGTTCACCGCCGGCTACATCTTCAAGAGCTATGACCACATGACCAGCGTGCTCAACGGACCCATCGGCAAGGACGTCTTCGAACGCATCGCCAAAGAGCAGGGCATCCGCCCCCTTGGTGCTGAGTACCTCGGGACCCGCCAGCTGAACCTCGTCGCAGACAAGTGGATCAAGACTCCCGCCGATCTCAAGGGCGTGAACCTCCGCATGCCGGACACCGACAGCTGGATCTTCCTCGGCCGCGCCCTTGGCGCCAATCCGACCCCGATCTCCTTCAGCGAGCTCTACATGGCTCTGCAGACCCGCACCGTCGATGGGCAGGACAACCCGCTTCCCTCCACCAAGAACGCCAAGTTCTACGAGGTGACCAAGTCCATCACCATCACCAACCACCTGGTTGACTCGGTATGGCCGGCCATCAATGAGCAGAAGTGGCAGTCCCTCACCGCCCAACAGCAGGCATGGGTCATGGAAGGCGTGAAAGCCGGTATCGAGTACTGTGACTCGGTGAACCTCAAGGCTGAGGCAGAGCTGGTACAGTTCTTCAAGGACGCAGGTTTGAAGGTCTACGAAGCTGACCTCGATGCGTTCGCCGACCACGTATTGGCACAGTACCTGGCCAGCCCCTACGCTCAGAGCTGGGACAAAACCATCTTTGACAAGGTCGTGGCCGCAGGCAACTGATCGTAACCCACGTGCCCGGGGCACACGCCCCGGGCCTCTCTGTACCACCCTACAGGAGACCACTCCGTGAAAAAAATATTACTGTTCCTCAGAGAGGTGATGGAGGTCTACATCCCTATCATCGCCTTCATCATGCTCTTCGTGGCCTTCATTCTCCAGGTGTTCTTCCGCTACGTGCTTCGTAGCCCCCTCACTTGGACCAAGGATATCATCGTCCTCGGCTTCTGCTGGGCGGTCATTCTCGGGGCGTGTTTGACGATGCGCCAGAAGGGGCATGTGATGTTCACCATGCTCTACGAAGCCTATCCGCCGAAGGTCGCCGCCTGGGCGCGGATGATCGGCAATATCCTCATCGTCTTCACCTTCGCCGTGATGATCATCCCCTCGTTCAAGTACGCCTTCTTCGTCGGGTTCCAGAAGACCGCCTCGTTAAGAATCTCCTTCACGTGGGTCTTCATCCCCTTCACCTACTTCCTTGTGTCCATCATCGGGTACACCATTGCCCCGATCATCGAAGATTGGAAGGTCATCACCGGAAAGCTTGAGGACAGTCATGACCACAGCTACGATCCGCTGCTCGGGGAGGTAAAGAAATGAGTTTTCCTCTACTTGTCACCCTCATTGTCTTCATCTTGATCTTCTTCCTACGCATGCCGATTGCCTTCGGCATGCTGGCCAGTGCCGTCTTCTACCTCCTGGTCAAGGGAGGGGACATCAGCTTGGTCGTCAACCAGGTGATGAACACCTACTACACCAACTACGTCATCGTCAGCGTCCCGCTCTTCATCTTCACTGCCAATGTCATGAACACCGGCAAGGTCACTGACTTGATCTTCAAATTCGCCGGTGGATTGGCTGGTCGTACCCGTGGAGCCCTCGGCCACGTCAACGTCATCGCAAGTCTCCTCTTCTCCGGCATGACCGGCTCGGCGATCGCCGACGCCGCCGGCCTTGGCAAGATTGAGATCGAAGCGATGCGTGACGCCGGCTACGACATGGAGTTCTCATGCGCCATCACGGCAAGCTCGGCGACCATCGGCCCGATCTTTCCCCCCTCCATTCCACTGGTCATCTACGCGATGCTCAGCTCAACGTCGGTGGGAGCCCTCTTCCTCGGCGGCATGATTCCCGCCTTCCTGCTCGCCGGATTCTTGATGATTTACGTCGCCATTGCCTCCTATGTACGTAAGTACCCCCGTGGCGAGAAGATCGTTTGGAAGTCTTTTCTGATCTTCTCATTCAAGGCGATCCCCGCACTGCTCACCCCGGTTATCCTCTTGGTGGGGATCTACACCGGGGTCATGACCCCCACCGAGGCCGGGGCCATCGCAGGCCTCTACGCCTTGGCCATCTCAGTGCTCGCATACCGGGCGATGGGGTGGAAGGACCTCTTCCAAGTCATCAAGACCACCGTGCGCGATGTTGGAGCCACGAGCATCATGATCGGAGCGGCGACCATCATCAGCTACATCGTCGCTCGTGAACAGTTGGCCGCCAACATCGGCAACTGGATCCTCGGCTTCACGACCAGCAAGACGTCGTTCCTGCTCTTGGTAAACATCGTCATCCTCATCTTGGGCATGTTCATGGATACCTCGACCATCCAGCTGGTATTCGTGCCCATCATGATCCCGGTTGCCGCTGCAATGGGCATCGACATGATCCACTTTGGTTTGATCGTCACCTTCAACATGATGGTCGGCCTCTCCACCCCGCCCTTCGGGATGCTGCTCTTCATCACCAGCGGAATATCCAACACCCCGCTCAAGGGGGTGATGAAAGAGATCGTCTGGCCGATCATCGCCATGTTGGTCGTCCTCATCATCATCACCTACATCCCTGAGGTGACCCTCTTCCTGCCGAGGATGGCGGGTTTGGTTTAGGAGACTCCATGAAAGATACACGCTACCACGGCTGTTGGCCGACCATGATCACCCCGTTCACCGAAGAGAATACCGTCGACTACCGCGCGGTCGAGCAGTTGACCAACTGGTACATCGACCGCGGCGCAGATGGCATCTTCGCAGTCTGTCAGTCCAGCGAGATGTTCTTCCTCACCGAAACTGAGAAACTTGACATCGCTCGAGCGGTCGTCGATGCAGCGGCGGGCCGGATCAAGGTCATCGCAAGCGGACACACTGCTGACGACCATAGCCAGCAGATCGATGAACTGGGTGCCATGGCCCAAACCGGAGTCGATGCCGTCGTCCTTGTTGCCAACCGATTGGCGCGGGAGGATGAGGGCGCAGCGGTCTTCAACAAGAACGCCCAGGATATCTTCGACCAGCTGGGCGACGTCACCTTCGGCCTCTATGAGTGCCCCTACCCGTACCTCAGATTATTGGATGATGAGTTTCTCGGCTGGGCAGCGCGAGAGGACAAACTCGTCTTCCTCAAGGACGTCTCCTGCTCCCTTGAGATCGAGAAGCGTCGCGTCGAGGTGGTGAAGGGGACGAAGCTCGCCCTCTTCAACGCCAACACCGCAACACTGCTCGACTCATGGATGGCCGGCTACCACGGCTACAACGGTGTCATGGCAAACTTTCACATCGACATCTACAAGTGGCTCTACGAGCACTGGCGGGAGGATGAGGCGTTGGCCCGTCGTGTCAGTGATTTTCTCACCGTCGC
>JALOBD010000167.1 GCA_023228445.1 Sphaerochaeta sp.
GGCATGGAGAGGTTCCCGAGTGGCCAAAGGGAGCAGACTGTAAATCTGCCGGTTATACCTTCGAAGGTTCGAATCCTTCTCTCTCCACTTGGAGGCCTTCTTCGTTGAGGAAGGCCTTTTTCGTCTGAATAGTGAGGATTCGATGGACTGTTTTTATGCCGATGGGCTGAAGTTCTCCTGCGTCGAGGGGTGCACCTACTGTTGTGGAGTCGAACCTGGGTACGTATTCCTCTCCCAGGATGACCTCGATCGCCTCTGTGCGAAGACCTCGCTCTCTGCAGAGCGCTTTATAGAACGGTACTGCCACAAAGTCAACATGGGCTCTTTCAAGCTGGTCAGCTTACTGGAACAACCCAACTACGACTGCATCTTTCTCAAGGATCGAAGGTGCAGTGTCTACGATGCTCGACCCATCCAGTGTCGTACCTACCCATTCTGGCCTGCCATCATGGATAGTGAGGAGAGCTGGAAGGAGGAGGGAGGCAGCTGCCCCGGTATTGGAGTAGGAAGAGAGTATAGCCAAGAGGAGATAGATGAACTGTTGTCGCTTCAACGAGGTCGTGAACCGTTGATGCTCGACTAGGAAGAGGAATGGCCAAGATTTCCGACCGAGTTCTGGAACAGATCAAGGCCCGCCTCTCCCTCGGGGAGGTGGTCAGCGATTACGTCAACCTCTCTGCCCGAGGCGGGCGGCTCTGGGGTCTCTGCCCCTTTCATGAGGAGAAGACCCCTTCATTCAGTGTTGTTGATGAGCAGGGCTTCTACTACTGCTTCTCCTGCAAGAAGGGTGGATCGATGTTCGATTTCATCATGGAGATGGAGAAGGTACCCTTTGCCGAGAGCGTACGGATGCTTGCCCGTCGCGCCAATGTCGAGATCGAGGAGGAGAGTGAGAGCGACCGCCAAAGTCGCGATTTGCGCCAGGCGCTCTACGATCTGTATGAGAAGATCTCCAACTCCTTCCACTACCTGCTCGTATCAAGCCCGCAGGGAGCGGGGGCGCGCGACTACTTGCAGCGGCGTGGGGTTGCCAAAGAGATGTGGCAGGTCTTCAACCTTGGCTACGCGCCCGCCGATTCATCGTGGCTCTATCAGTTTTTGCACAAGCACCACTACAGCGATGCGTTGCTTGGAGACAGCGGCCTCTTTAGCCGCAAGAACCCCCGATATCCGCTCTTTGTAGACCGCTTGATGTTTCCGATCCGTAACTGGCAGGGCCAGTGCCTCGCCTTCGGGGGACGCGATCTTTCCAACACCAGCAAGGCAAAGTACATCAACACCCCAGAGACGGTGATCTACTCCAAGAAGCACAACCTCTTTGCGATGCATGAAGCGTTGGCCACCCTCAAGGGAGGTGGCGATGTCATCCTCTGTGAAGGGAACTTCGATGTGGTGGCCCTCCACCAAGCGGGGTTTTCGGGGGCGGTCGCGCCGTTGGGCACCAGTTTTACCATTGAACAAGCAAAGCTGCTGCGCCGCTATACCGACCGCATACAGATACTCTTTGACAGCGACAGCGCCGGACAGAGTGCGGTCAAGAAGACGGTGGTCATTGCACAAGGCGAGGGGATTGCCACCACGGTCCTCTCCCTCTCCTCCTCCAAGGACCCTGCCGATCTGTTGCAGAGCGAAGGGGAGCAAGCGCTGGCGCGCGCATTATCTGCCCCAGGCATCGACGGCTTCCATTATCTTGTACAGGGTGCATTAAATCAGTATGATATACTGACGTCCAAGGGTAAATCGGCCATATTTGGGGTGGTTCGGCCGTTTTTGGATGCAACCAGGTCGTCCATAGAGCGCCAAGGCCTGGTCAAGGAGCTTGCAGCGGTGCTGGATGTTGACGAATCCTCCATCCTTGACGATTATTCACAACAGAGGAGCAGTCCCCCAAAGGCTGTACGTGACGAACCACAGGTACCGGTGCAGGCACTCAACCCTGCGGCGATTTCTGTTGATTTGTATGCGATGTTGACCCTTGTCAACAACAGAGAGCTGTTCTTGCGGATACGACAGAGGCTGGCTGTTGAGCATTTGGAGGATGGTGAGGCGCAGGCCCTGTACGATGTGTTGGAGGAGGCCGCAAGACAGGGGGATGCCAGGCAGGACGAGAGCATTCTTCAAATGATAACCGATCCACAGCTCTATAGTGATGTGGCCGCCTCCTTTTCGATGGAGGAGTTCAGGCTTGAGCCACAAAGAATATTGGAAGAGGCTGTTGGGCGGATTCAGCTGAGGGTGCTCGATCGACGAAGATCCAGTGTCAGACGACTCTTGGAGATCAGCCTGCATGATGGTACTGAGTTTGATGAGATTGAGGAACTGCTTCGGGAGAAGAGTGAGATCGACATGACGATGGCCGAACTCAAGGAACGACTGGAGCGGCAGTAAGACGGGGTAGGTAGAGATACAGATGCTTGATGAATCCAAAAGCGATGCAATTGTCAAAGAGTTGAGCTTGTTGGCGGTGAAGAACGGCCACGTGACCAAGGAGGACATCCGACGGTCCCTGGGAGCTGAACTGGCGGCGAATGAGAGCAACGTCGACGATATGATGAACCTGCTCTGTGAGCAGGACATCACCGTGTTGGAGAACGGCGGCACACCGATTTGCACGAACCTCACCGCCGATGACCCGCACGTCGAAGAGGTCCTGGAGGACGAACCGGACGATGATCCGCTCCTCGATGACGAGGATGCGCTGGTCGACGAAGGCGAGGACCTCGATGTGGTGATCGACGACTTCGAACATGAGGAGGAGCCCACCAAGAAAGCCTCCGATGAGGATGGCGATGACGACGACGATGATGATGAGGAGGATGAGGATGAGCTTGACGACGACAAGCCCACCTCGATGAAGCACGCCTGGAGCGGCATGGGCACCGATGATGATGCAGCCGGCGGTAACCGCTTTGTCGACATCTCCAAGCTCGATGACGCCGATGGCGACAGCGACCATCCACGCCAATCCACGATTCTTGGAACCGACCGCAGTGAAGGCAGCGGCGATGATCCCATCCGCCTCTATCTGCGCGAGATCGGTCGGGAGAACCTCCTGACCGCCGAGCAGGAGGTCGAGCTCTCCAAAAAGATGGAGGACGGGGCGTATATCATCCAGGAGGTCATCCAGGAGAGCGGGATCATGATCACCCGCTTCTTCGAGATCATTCGTACGCTCAACACCAAGATCGAGGGGCAGGAGGAGGAGTACAACGCCAAGGACTTCAAGGAGCTGGTCTCCAACCAGAAGCGCTATACCCAGAACTACAAGGAGCCGCTCAAAGATGTGCAAGCCCAGCTGCGCTCCTACATAGCCAAGAAGGAGCAGATGATCAGCAGCGGCATGGATGTGCTCAACGATGAGGGTCTGGCAAAGACGCGGGCGACGCTGCTGAAGAAACTGGCCAAGATCGAGCTGCAGCCCGAGGAGATCACCGGCTTCACCCATGACTTCATCGACACGGAGAACAAGATCCGCTCATACAAGGAGCGCAAGCAACAGCTGGAGAACAAGCTGCACATCAGCAATGCCAAGGAGCTGCGCCAGCTCGGTCGTGATCTTGCGACTCAGAGCCGCAGCGCCAAGATCGAGGAGGAACTGCACCTCAGCAGTGACACGATCAAGGATTTGATCAAGGACCTGCAGCTCACCGAGAAGGAGCTGAGGGCCATCGAGTATCAGTTTGAGGACAGCTGTGACAATATCCTCGCCCTCTGTACCAAGATCAAGTACGGGCAGAAGATGATGAAGGATGCCAAGGACCGCCTGATCAGGGCGAACCTCCGCTTGGTCGTCTCCATCGCCAAGAAGTACACCAACCGTGGCCTGCACTTCTTCGACCTTGTCCAGGAGGGGAACATCGGCTTGATCAAGGCGGTGGAGAAGTTTGAGTACCGCAAGGGCTTCAAATTCTCCACCTACGCCACGTGGTGGATCCGCCAAGCGATCACCCGTTCGATCAGCGACCAGGCACGGACGATCCGTGTGCCGGTGCATATGATCGAGCAGATCAACAAGGTGGTGCGTGAGAGCCGGATGTTGATGCAGAGCCTGGGACGAGAGCCCACCGACGACGAGGTGGCCGAGAAGCTCGGCTGGACCGAGGCGAAGGTCAAGGCGGTGAAGAACGTCGCCCGCGAGCCGATCAGCCTTGAGACCCCGGTTGGAGAGGAGGAGGACAGCCTGCTCTCCGACTTCATCGAGGACAAGGAGGTCGAGAACCCAGCCACCCAGACAGCGTATGCACTGTTGCAGGAGCAGCTGAAGGATGTGTTGGCCACCCTTCCGAGCCGTGAACAGGAGGTCTTGAAGATGCGTTTCGGTCTTGAGGACGGATATTCATTGACACTCGAGGAAGTTGGGTTGTATTTTGAGGTGACGCGTGAACGCATCCGCCAGATCGAAGCCAAGGCGCTCAGGCGTCTGCGCCACCCCAAGCGGAGCAGGAAGCTGAAAGATTTCATTTAGGGATAGAGTAGGAGAAGATGATGGAAGAATCGCAGGTATTTGAAAAGCTCAACCAACTGCAAGAGGACCTGAGCGCACGCTTCGCACTCGAGGACGAGATCGTCAAGTTGCCCAGGGACCTCAAGGTCAA
>JALOBD010000168.1 GCA_023228445.1 Sphaerochaeta sp.
TCGGCTTGTCCTTCGGGGCGATGGCGTTGAATGTCTCCATGATTTGGTCTGCAACCTTCGTCGGGGCGGTGACGAAAGAGAAGTCGTCCTGCACCGAGACGTTCTGGATGTCCCGGTCCTGGGCGCCTACACGCTCGATGAGGTAGTCCACCAAGAGGCGTTTGTCCAAACCATCGCGCCGTCCGCGGGCGATGAAGAGGCGGGTCATCCCATCCTCATCACGACCGCTGCGTTCCCGCGTCGGTGCAATCTCCCGGTACTTGTCGAAGTCCAGCTCATCCTTGTAGAAGTGCTGCAGCACAGCAGAGAGGACGTGCTTGGCCTCACGGTCGCACAGCAGCGTGTCAGCCATCTTGGGGAACTGGGCGCCGACCGGGCTCTCCTCGATCAGATTGGAGAGGGTGGTGAGGATGCGCTCGCGCTTGGCCTTGATGATCTGTCCGGCCTCCGGGATGGCAATCCGTTGGATGTCGCTCTTTGCGATGCGTTTGATGAAGGTGAAACGCTTGTACTCCCGGGGGGTGACGAACGTGATGGCCACCCCGCGCTTTCCTGCCCGGCCGGTACGTCCGACGCGGTGGATGTACCCTTCGGGAGCCTCCGGCAGCGAGTAGTTGATGACGTGGGTCAGGTCGCTGATATCGATGCCGCGGGCGGCAACGTCGGTGGCGACGATGATGGAGAGGCGTCGCTCTCGCATTCGGGAGAGAATCGATTCGCGCTGGTGTTGGGAGAGGTCGCCGTGCAGCGCTTCGGCGTCGTACCCCCGTTCGGCGAGCTTGCGACCCACCTCGTCGCACTGGACCTTGGTGCGACAGAAGACGATGCCGTAGAAGGTCTCCTCCATGTCGATGAGACGGGTCAGCGCTTCTAGCTTGTCGCTCTCCCTGATCTCCACGTAGACCTGGTCGGTCAACGTGCTGGTCATCGTCTCCTCCTGGATCTTGACGACCTCGGGCTTCTGCATGTACTGCTCGGCGAGCTTTTGGATGGCCGGCGGCATCGTGGCGGAGAAGCAGAGCATCCGCTTCTCTTCGGGGGTCTGCTTGAGAACCTCCTCGATGTCGTCGATGAAGCCCATGTCGAGCATCTCGTCGGCTTCGTCGAGGACCATGAACTTGAGGTTGTCCAGGACCAATGAGCCGCGCCGGAGGTGGTCGAGCACCCGTCCCGGCGTCCCGACGACGACGTGCACGCCACGGCGGAGTTTGCGCAGCTGCAGCTCCATCGAGGCACCGCCGTAGACCGAGGCGATCTCTAGGTTGCGGTCGCCCTTGAGTGAATTGATCTCCTCGCTGTTCTGGACGGCCAGCTCCCGCGTCGGGGCGAGGATCAAGGCCTGGACCTTGGCAAGCGAGGGGTCGACGATCTCAAGGATCGGCAGACCGAAGGCAGCGGTCTTTCCCGTGCCGGTCTGCGCCTGGCCGATGACATCGACCTGGTCCTTCAAAAGGAGGGGGATGCATGCGCTCTGAATCTTGGTCGGGGTCTCAAACCCCTTGGCCTGGATGGCGCTGATGGTCTGTGCGGACAGGCCGAGGTGTGCGAACGTGATGGTATCTGACATGGGTCTCCTGCTGGTATGTGGGTGGATTATCGGTGAATGACCGGATGTTCACAAAGAGCTCAGTCAGTTTATCCAAATAGTCAACTTCTTGCAAGACAATCACATCAACTTACCAGCGGTTGTAGACCTCTTCGGCAAAGCCAACGGCAGAATCGAGGGTCACCACCGTCCCGTCATCGAGGATCAACGTACCGCTGTACGCGCCGAAGAGCTGGTGCTGTACCGACTTGATGACGAGCAGGTTGGTCAGGGTCGACCGGTCCACCCACGGCTCGAAAATCAAATCCAGCCGTCCCTCCCGATCCTTGATGCGCCAGATTTTCATCAGGTCCTCGCTATCGAAGGTGAAGGTGACCTCACCCAGCTTGTGGATGGTGTGGTTGTAGGCGATGGCATTCTCGCTGGCCGGACTGCGGTCGGAGAAGCCATAGCCGAGGTTGAGCCCCACGGTGACGTTCTCCACCACCGTCGAGAGGCTTGCCCAGTACCAGGTGTTTTGGTAGGTCCACCGTCCCCGTCCCCAGTCGAGCACTCCCCACGCCTCTCCCAGCAACAGGTTCTCCACCTCCATGCCCCGCCTGACTGTTCCAGCAGCACTGTAACAATTTGCCTTCTCATTGTAGTAGAACGCCCTGCGTTGCTCCTTCCAGCTGGTTGCGATGACCAGGCTCTCCGCTTTCTCATTGCGCCTGAGCGTGATGTCGAAGTCCAAACCCACGGTGCCGTCGGGTAGAGCGAGGGACGGGCAGGCGACCATCAGGCGGGTGGAGGTACCGGTATTGAAGAAGGCGAGGCGGATCTTCTTGTTCGCCCAGCTGACCTGACTGGCTCTGCGCGAGTCGGGAGCCAAGCCGATACGGCCGCGGGGAAAGAGTGCGATGGCGTCACTTTGGGCGACCTCCCGTCGTGTCAGGTCGATGTAGGAGAGGGCCATCAAGCCTGCGTAGCCCAGGTCACTGATGGTGGCAGTCAGTGCGTACCCCTTGCGCTGGTTGACGATCGCCCAGTACTCCCACTCCTTGATGACCAGCGCACCGCCCTTGACTGCCTTACGGTCATAGCGCCAGAGCGGGTGGCGGGCCCACCCCTCCTCCATGATCCTTCCATCCTTTCCCAACAGCGGTTGCCTGGTCGTCACTTCGTGTTCCATGGGCAAAGGGTATCATACATATGGGTGGCCTTCCACAGCAAAAAGGCCGGCGAAGGCCGGCCTATCCAACATGAAGAGGAGGTTACTGTCCGAGGACGACGGTGAAGAAGGTCGACAAGAAGTCGTTTGTATGGGCGTCGGAGGTGTAGAGGGCTTGGGTGAGGTCCTGCTGGTTCTGGCTTCCACTGAGGTAGTCGTAGAACATCGAGATGTAGCTGCCCATCCCCTCATCACGCTCGTCGAATCCGGTCTCCACCAGGATGTAGGAGCTGTTGACCTTGATCGGGTCGAGTAGGGTATGCTCGGCGCTGGCATAGAGGCTCCGGGCGACATCGGTGTTGGATGTCGCTTGGTAGAGCAGCCCTGCCGGGTCGGTGTAGGAGAGGTCGGCCATGTAGGTCGACTGCGCTGCATTGTAGGGGGTCGAGGAGACGGAGATGAGGTCCAGGTCATGGGTGAGGGCGACCTCTTCCAGACCATTGGTCACCGCTTCACTCTTGAGCTGCTGGGCAAATTCGTCGAGCCACGGCTCGATCATCTCGCCCTCGTAGGTGGCGATATACGCCTTGATGCCGTTGAGGGTGGCTTCATCGGTGTAGTCGGCCTGTCGGGCCTGGCTGTTCACCCGCCAGATGGTCCATGCCCCTTGGCTCTCAAAGGGGCCGAGGAGGTCTCCGTCCTTGGCTCCCAAGAGCAGGGTGGCATCGTCGGAGTTGGTGAAGTTAGGCTCGATGGCGTAGTAGAAGAGGTTTCCCACCGCCCCGCCATCGGCGGCGAAGGAGTCGAGGCTGTGCTCACGGGCTGCTTCCTCGAAGGTGGTGGTTCCCAACAGGATGTCCTTGGAGAGGGAGAGGGCGAGGTTTTCGTCGGTGAGGGAGATGATCGAGATGTCCAGTGAGGTGAAGAGTCTTTCATGCTCGAGGGCGTAGCGGACCGCGGCTTCGTTGGGGTAGAGGACAGGCGTGATAGCCACATAGCTGAACGAGCGTCCCGTCTCGGCCAATGAGGCGACGTAGAGTGCTTCAGCCTTAGAGGAGAGGACACTGCCGATGTCATCAACGACAATCTGGAAGGGGAAGGAGTTTCGGACCTGGGTCTCCAGGCGGTTCTTGGTATCAGCGGAGGCCTTCTGGTAGGTCTCGACGTCGAACTTGCCGTCCTTGTGGTAGGCACCGCTGTTGATGATGGCCCGTCGCACCGCTTCATCGCTTGCGATGATGCCGGCCTTCTTGGCCAGTTGGTTGACCGCGGTGTGGATCACCGTCGAATCGTAGGCGCCCTTCCAGATCTGGTAGAGCAACTGGGTTTGGTCACCGCCGCTGCCCTTGTACTGGTCGGCATAGTTCTGCACCTCTTCGAAGAAGTGGTTGCCGTATGCGTAGGTGATGTTCTCCTTGCCGTACTTGCCGAAGACCAGCGACGAGGTGTTGCGCTTGCCGACGAACGCCTCGATGGCAGGGGCTGCGACAAAGGAGATGGCGATGAGGATCAAGATCAACATGCCCAGGGCCCACCCTATGGTTATCTTCTGCTTGGTTTTTGCCGGCGCCTCTCTCTTGGGAGCCTTGGTTCTGGTGGACGGTACTTGTTTTTCAAAGGAGAGGACCTTGCCTTCCTCCTGTTGCTTCGTATCCTGCGTGTTGTCAGTGTCGGACATGATGAACCTCTTTACTCTCTATGCATGGTCCGCTGTGCGGACAGTCTTGAGAAAAATAGCATTTGTCCCCACCACTGTCAATGAAGCACCGGCGAAGTGCCACGCTTCAGTAGCTTCGCATGAACGCAAGGCACAATTGACGCAACTCCATATTCCAGAAAACTGGGCCAGGTTTTTCAACTTGGCCTTTTTTGCGCCAAGTTGGAAGAAATGTGT
>JALOBD010000170.1 GCA_023228445.1 Sphaerochaeta sp.
ATGCGGTGACGATCGGCCGGTGCACCATCGAAGCGGAGAGAGCGATCGTCGGCATCATGTCCTTCTCGTTCATGGGCGGTTCGATGGGATCGGTGGTGGGGGAGAAGATCACCCAAGCCCTCCTTGAAGGGGCACTGGAGGGGGTGCCGGTGATCCTCTTCACCGCAAGCGGCGGGGCGCGGATGCAGGAGGGGATCTTCAGCCTGATGCAGATGGCCAAGACGGCCAGCGCCGCAGCGCTCTTGGAGGAGACGGGGACCCCGCTCTTCATCGTGTTGACCGACCCGACCACCGGTGGGGTGACCGCTTCCTTTGCGATGCTCGGCGATGTGATCCTCGCCGAGCCTGGGGCGATCATCGGCTTTGCCGGACCGAGGGTCATCGAAGGGACGATCGGCCAGCAGTTGCCCGAGGGCTTTCAGCGCGCCGAGTTCCAGCTTGAGAAGGGGTTCGTCGATGCAATCGTAGAGCGCAAGGAGCTGAAGCGCACCCTCTCGTTTCTGATCAAGACCCACAAAGGGGGGGAGGTGAGCCATGTTGGATGAGAGCCCGCGCTTTACCGAAGCGGTCGACCGAATGATGGCCAACGCCCCGCTCTCCTCGTGGGAGAATGTGCAGAAGAGCCGGCGCCTGGGAAGGCCCGGGGCGATGACGTTCATCACCTTGATCTGTGACTCGTTCATGGAGCTCCATGGCGACCGTCTCTTTGGCGATGACCCGGCGATGATCGGGGGCATCGGCCTCATCAAAGGGCATCCCGTCACCTTCATCGCAAACCGCAAGGGGGCGAACTTGAAGGAGAACGTGCGCTACAACTACGGGATGAGCAATCCCGAGGGGTACCGAAAGGCACTGCGCCTGGCCCGCCAGGCGGAGAAGTTCGGCCGTCCGATTGTCTGTTTCATCGATACCCCCGGCGCGTATCCGGGCCTCGGCAGTGAGGAGCGGGGCATCGGGGAGGCGATTGCCCAGAACCTCAAGGCCTTCTCCACACTCAAGACCCCGATCCTCGTCTTCATCATCGGCGAGGGAGGCTCGGGCGGTGCGCTCGGCATCGGGGTGGGGGATAAGCTCTACATGCTCGAGCACGCCGTCTACTCGGTCATCACCCCCGAAGGGTTTGCCTCAATCTTGCTGCGCGACCCCTCAAAAGCCGCAGAGGCAGCCGAAGCGATGAAGATGACCGCCCACCACCTCCGGGAGTTTGGCGTCATCCACGACATCATTGAGGAGGGGAGCGCAGAGGAGACCGCAATGCGCATCAAGGCGATCATCGAGCGTGACTTGGCGGTGTTGTGCACCAAGCCGGCTGAGCATCTGGTGCGCTACCGAATTCGAAAGATCCGAGGCATCGGAGAGGTGAGCGGCATCACCAAGCTGTGGTGGAAGCCGCTCTTGGGCGTCTTCTCAAAGACGGAGAGCCTCTCCTAGATCTCGGGGGCGATGCGCTCCAGGTTCTTGTACCCCCACACAAAGAAGGTGGAGGTGACCAAGAAGGAGAGACCATCGCTGACCGGCGCTGCCCAGAGGATCCCCTGCAGGCCATAGAAGCGGGCGAAGAGCAAAATCGCCGGGATCAGGAAGAGGCCTTGGCGGCTGAGGATCAGCAGGAGCGAGGTCTTGCTCCGTCCGATGGCTTGGAAGAACGAGCCGGCGATGACCTGCATGCCGATGAGCGGGGTGAGGAGGAACCACCGAGTCAATGCATAGGTTCCCAACTCCAGCAGGTTCGCCTCCCGATTGAAGAGGGCGACCATCGCCCGAGGCCAGATGCGGGTGGCCGTATAGCCGACCAAGACGACGGCGGTGGAGAAGATGATGCCCAGCCGGGCCGCTTCGCGCACCCGATCGAACTTCTTTGCCCCGAAGTTGAAGCTGATGAGCGGCTGAACCCCTTGGTTGATACCGATGACCGGCATGAGGAGCAGCGTCTGCAGGCTGTTGACGATCCCCATCGCGCTGATGCCCAGATCCCCGCCGTGGGCCATCAAGGTCTTGTTGAGGATGACGTTGAGCAGGCTGCTGACCAGCTGCATGGAGAAGGGCGGGATGCCCAGGCTCATGATCATCTTCATGACCGGCCACTGCACCCGAGCGCCCCTCAGGCGCAGCTTCACCCGACTGCGCTTGCCCAAGAAGTATGAGAGCACCCAGATGAAGGAGAAGAACTGGCTGATGATCGTCGCCAACGCTGCTCCCTTCATCCCCCAGCCAAAGCCGTAGATGAAGATTGGGTCGAGGATGATGTTGGTCCCTGCCCCGAGGAACATCGAGAGCATGGCGACCTTGGGGCTGCCGTCGGCGCGGATGAAGTGGTTCATCCCCATGCTGGTGATGGCGAAGATCGATCCGATGAGGATGACACTCAAATAGCTCTTGGCGTAGGGCATGATCTGCTCGCTGGCCCCGAATGCGGCGAGCAGCGGCTCAAGGAAGAGGAGGCCGGCGATGATGATCACGACTCCGGTGGTGGTGAGCAGGATGACGGCATTCTGCAAGACGATGGCCGCCTCGCTGTCTCGCCCTTGGCCGAGACGGATGGAGAAGAGGGTCGCCCCGCCGATGCCGAAGAGCACCCCCATTGCCAAGAGGATGATCATGATGGGAAAGCTGATCGTGATGCCGGCAATCCCGTTGGCTCCGAGGCCGGGGGCGTTTCCGATGTAGATGCGGTCGACGACGTTGTAGAGGGCATTGACCATCATGCCGACGATCGCCGGGAGGCTGAAGCGCCAAAGGAGGCGGGGGATGGGCTCGATGCCCAGTGGGTTCTGTGCAGTGGTGGGTGCGATCATATCAGCGTTGTTCTTCTCCTGTTTGGCTTAAAAGTGCATGTAAGTCATCACAGAGGCGCTCGTACTCATCCTCTCCGACCATGGCTTTGTTGCGCTCGTTCCACGCATCGATCAGCGGTTCGATTTCATCTTGCAATGCGAGTGCTTGCTCGGTGAGGAAGAGGCGGTTGCACCGCTTGTCCCGCTCATCGCTGATGCGCCGTACGTACCCCTTCTCCTCCAGCGACTTCACCGAGCGGGCGATGGCCGCCTTGTCGATGCTCAGGGTGAGGGAGAGCTCCTCCTGCGTCCGGTCCTCGCCTCGGTAGAGGCTGCGCATGATGCCCACCTCCGCACTGGTGATACCATAGGGCTTGAGGACGTGGTTGAGGTAGGCGATGTTGCGCCGGTGGAGGATGGCCACCAAGCGTCCAAGACTCTGCTTCATGGGGTGCACTCTACTCAAATTTGGTTGATGCGTCAACTATTCTTGGATGTGTGTGCCCACACTTGTGTGATATACTCTCCCCACGATGCAGAGAAAGACCACTATTGCGCTCCTCTACGACTTTGATAAGACCCTCACCACCCGGGACATGCAGGAGTACACCTTCATCCCCGCCCTCGGCCTCAGTGCCGAGGAGTTCTGGAGGAGGGCCAATGACTTGGCCAAGCGAGAGCAGATGGACCGGATCCTCGCCTACATGAAGTTGATGCTCGATGAGTCGAGGCGGCAACAGAAACCCATCAGGCGCAGCGACTTCGTCGCCCTTGGCTCACAGCTGGAGTTCTTCCCTGGTGTTGAAGGGTGGTTTGACCTCGTCAACGAGGCCGGGGAAGCGTTGGGCCTTGCGGTGCAGCACTTCATCATCTCCAGCGGCTTGAAGGAGATCATCGAGGGCTCGAAGATCGGGGACCGTTTTGAGCGGATCTACGCCTGTGAGTACCTCTACGACGAAAATGGGGTGGCAGTGTGGCCCAAGCTCGCCGTCAACTACACAGCCAAGACGCAGTTTCTCTTTCGCATCAACAAGGGGGTGCTCTCAGTCAGCGAGGATGAACCGCTCAACGCCTATACGGCCGAGGGCGACCGCCCCGTCCCATTTCGCAACATGATCTACATCGGCGATGGTCTGACCGATGTGCCGACGATGAAATTGGTCAAGGAGAGCGGGGGTGCCTCGATTGCCGTCCATACCGAGCATACCCTGCACATTGCCCAACGCTTGATGAACGAGGGGCGCATCAACTACTACACCCCTGCCGATTACACTCCATCAGGGCTGCTTTTTGCCTTGGTGAGGACGATCTTTGAGAAGCTCAGCGCCCAGAACCGCCTCGAGTACGAGATGGCGCGCCTGCGCCGTGAAGCGTCAGAGGCCCGCCTCCACCAGTGAGGCGAGCACCTGCATGCCTTGAGAGCCGGGGTGCAGTCCATCGAGCAGCACTCCATCACCCTCCTCGATCGGATACGCAGCCAAGTCGATGAGGTGGGCAAAGGGGTACTCTCCAACGATATCCCGAATCGTCTGGGCAAGGTCGAGTTGAGTCCAATGGTGGATGTTCTCAGCAGTCAAAGAGCGGTCGGTGCGTTGCAGTGGCGTACAGAAGTAGAGGGTGCTCGCCCGATGACGCGCTCCCATCACCTCGACGAGGTTGCGATACGCCTCGGCAAACACCTCCCGTGTGGTAGGTTCCTCGACCTGTCCCCAGTCATTGGTACCACCGAAGATGATAATGAAATCCCCACCAAGGTGCTGCTGTCGCTGCTCATCGACAAAGCAGGATGAGAGAGGCCTC
>JALOBD010000171.1 GCA_023228445.1 Sphaerochaeta sp.
CCGTTGCGGATTGGCGGGCCCTCTTTGAGGAACCGCTCGATGTCGATGCGATCATCATTGCCATCCAAGACACGATGCATAAGGAGGCGATCCTCGCCGCCATGACAGGCCGGTACCATATCTTGTGTGAAAAACCGGTGGTGACGACCCTCGAGGAGACCAATGAAATAGCAAAACAAGCCAAGCACTATGACAAGGTGTTCGCCGTAGCCCATGTGCTGCGCTACTCCCGCTTCTTCAACAAGGTACGACAGCTTGTCGATGGGGGGGCCATCGGGCGCGTGATCGGCATCGAGTTGGATGAGTCGGTGGGACACATCCACATGTCACACAGTTTTGTCCGTGGCCATTGGAGCAATTCAAACACCTCCGCACCGATGATCCTTGCCAAGAGCTGCCACGACCTCGACATCTTGCGCTACCTTTCTGGCAGCGAGTGCACCTCCCTCTCCTCCTACGGTGACCTCCATCACTTTACCAGAGAACACATGCCCGAGGGGGCGACCGCCCGGTGTACCGATGGGTGCCCCCATATCCCATCATGTCCGTGGGCCGCCCAGAAAATCTACCTTGGCAGCAACATCGGCTGGCCGGTGAGTGTCATCACCACCGACTTGAGCATCGAGGGACGGTTGAAGGCATTGCAAGAGGGGCCGTGGGGACGGTGTGTCTACCAATGTGACAACAACGTCGTCGACCATCAGAGTGTGCAGATGCGCTTCGCCAATGGGATCATCGCCACCTTCACCATGAGTGGGTTCACCACAAAGACCCACCGCACCCTTCGTCTGATGGGGACAGGTGGCGAGCTGCTCGGTGATATGGAGAGCGGTGTCATCACCTACCAGGACTTCAGTACACGGGAGGGGCACACCATCCGGTTGGAAACCACCCGAGAGGGGCATTCGGGCAGCGATGCACGCTTCGTCGCGGATTTTGTCCGTCTCGTCCGTTCAGGCACCACCGAAGGCGGCACGTCACTGCTCCAAGCCTTGCAGAGCCACTACATGGCCTTCGCCGCCGAGACTTCCCGACTGAACGGCGGAGTGAAGATCGAGATGAGCGAGTTGACATAGCAACAGCGGGCATGGAATATATTCCATCATTTTCTTTCAAATTATGACAATCTTTGATATATATTGATCGTCATAATTGCATCTTGCCCAATTCATGGTATACTGGTCCCGTCGCATGGAGGAGTGATGGAGCGCTTGAACACCCGGCAAATCACAATCTTTCGATTCATCGAGGAGCATGGCTCGATTTCGCTGCGCGCCCTCTTTGGACGCTTCGATGCCTCCGAGGCGACGGTCCGCCGCGACCTTGCGCTGCTGGAGGAGCGAGGGCTCATCATGCGCCGCCGCGGCGAGGCATACGTGCTCAAGAAGTCGCTGGAGAGTGCGTTCGCGCTGCGAGAGCATCGCAACCAACTCGCCAAGCAACGCATCGCCCGCCTGGCGGCAACACTCATACAGGAGCATGACACCATCATCCTCGACGCAGGGACCACGACACTGGAGATCGCGAAACTCCTGGTGGAGCGATCGAATCTGACGGTGCTCACCAACTCGCTGCCGGTGGCCAACACCCTCTCCCAGACCAACGTCTCGCTCCTCCTTGCCGGCGGACACCTCTTCAGCCAGAATATGTCGACCCAGGGTCCGGAGGCCGAGGCATTCTTCAAGAAGGTGGAGGTCAACAAGACTTTCATCGGGGCAAGCGGCGTGCGGGCCTCCATCGGGTTGGAGACCCTCAACCCCTATGAGGCAGAGATCAAGCGCTTGATGGTCCAGAGCGGCAAGCAGGTCTACGGCGTCATCGATGCCTCGAAGTTCGATACTGCCGGCATCAATGTCTTCTGTGCCTTCGATGAGCTGGACTACATCATCACCGACCAAAAGATCGCCGATGGGGCGATTGTACAGAAACTGAAGGAAGAGGGGGTCCAGGTCCTGACACCTGGTACACCATAACAACCAACTATCAACGAGTATGAGGAGCGTATTGAGATGAAGAAGATCAAGGTTGGAGTCGCAGGATACGGAGTCATCGGACAGCGGTTGGCCGATGGCGTGGCGCTACAGCAGGACATGGAGCTCATCGGTGTCGCCGATGTCGCACCGACGCTGAGCGTCAGGGCGCTCAGGGAGAAGGGGATGCCCTATGATTTCTACACCGCAGCCCCCCAGGACACCTCGGCCCTCGAGAAGGCCGGCATCCCGATCAGCGGGAGTCTGGAGGATTTGGTGCAGAAGGTCGACATCATGCTCGATGCCACCAGCGCCGGCGTCGGCTTGAAGAACAAGGAGATCTACACCAAGTACAAGAAGAAGGCGGTCTTCCAGGGCGGTGAGTCCAATGCAATCGCCGATGTCTTCTTCCACGGCTACGCCAACTACGAGAAGGGCCTCGGGGTCGACTACCTCAAGCTCACCAGCTGTAACACGACCGGCCTCATCAGGGCGGTGGACTGCATCGACCGTGCCGTCGGGGTGGAGAAGGTCGCCATCACGATCATCCGGCGTGTCGCCGACCCGGGCGACTACCATCGCGGGCTGACCAACGCGCTGCAGATGGAGAAGGCGCCGAGCCACCAAGCCGTCGACTTGATGACCATCATGCCCCACGTCGAGGCCACCGGTATTCTCGTCCACACCCCGGTCACTCACGGGCATATCATCACCGTCGTCATGACCCCCAAGAAGGACATCAGTGTGGAGGAGGCGATCGAGACCTTCGCCAAGCATCCACGGATCCGCCTCGTCTCAATAGCCGAAGGGTTCTTGGGCAACGCCAGCCTCTTCCGGTACGCCCGGGACCTCGGCAACAGCCGGGGGGACATGTACGAGATCGCACTGTGGACCGACTCGGTGGTCAAGTGCGGACGCGATCTGATGTTCGCCATCAACATCCCCCAAGAGGCGGTGGTGATTCCTGAGAGCATCGACGCGGTGCGTGCAGCGCTGCGGATGCAGGATGGGCGCGAGAGCGGCACCGAAGCGACGAACACCTACCTGGGCATGGGGGCGTGGAAGCGATGAGCGGGCCGAGGATGAGAAGCCTCGATGACGTGGTTGTCACGGGACGGACGGTTATCCTCCGTCCTGACATCAACTCACCCATCGACGGGAAAACCAAGAGGATCATCAACACCAACCGCCTCGAAAAGGCGGTTCCTACGCTCACTCACCTGCTCGACCAGGGGGCGAAGGTCGCCATCATCGCCCACCAGGGGGACACGCTGGACTACCAGAATCTCATCCCCTTGGCCGAGCACGCCCAGATCCTCTCATCGTTGAGCGGGTACCCGGTGGCGTACATCGACGATGTGTGCGGTCCGGCTGCCCAACAGCGGGTCAAAGCGCTCAAGGAGGGGGAGGCGATCCTGTTGGGTAACCTGCGCTACCTCGGCGAGGAGCTCACCGCCTTTGAGAAGGAGGTGAAGCTCACCCCCGCCCAGATGCTCGACACCTGGTTGGTCAGGTCCCTGGCCCCGCTTGCCGATCTCTACGTCAACGATGCCTTCGCCGCTGCGCACCGTAGCGCCCCCTCGATGGTTGCCTTCCAGGAGGTGATGGAGACGGTGGGCGGACGTCAGCTCTTCGGTGAGTACGAGGCGCTCTCCAAGGTGGCACAGAGCCCTGCCCACCCCTGTGTCTTCTTCCTCGGCGGTGGGAAGATCAGTGATGCATTCGGCATGATGCGCAACGTCCTCTCCAACGGGACCGCCGACCGGATCCTCGTGGGAGGCATCACAGCCGATGTCATGCTCTTGGCAAGCGGCGTCGAGCTTGGAGAGCGTACCCGCACCTTCCTCGCTGAGCGCGACCTGGATGGATTCATCACCCAAGGCAAGGAGTTGCTCCAATCGTGGTCTGACCGCTTCCTCTTGCCCACCGACTTCGCCTATGAGCGGGACGGAGAGCGGGCCGAAGCGACGATCGAGGAGATCGCCCGATCACCCGAGCTTCAGCGCCACCTCTTTGTCGACTTGGGCGAAGAGACCATCGCTGCCTACAGCAAGGAGATCGCCAACGCCGGCTCGGTCTTCGTCAACGGCCCGGCTGGTATCTATGAGGATGAGCGGTGGGAGCGTGGGACACGGGAGATCTGGCGCACCATCGCCGCAGCCCCCGGGTATACCGTAGTCGGTGGCGGGGATACCATCACTGCAGCCGAGCGCTTTACCAGCCTCACGCAGTACTCCTATGTTTGCACGGCAGGGGGTGCAATGATCCGGTTCCTCTCGGGCAAGAAGATGCCCCTTATCGAGGCGATGGAACGGGCATGGCAGCGGGATACAACAAAGCAGGAGTGACGATGAGAGCAGAGATACCGTATGCAGATGGCAGGACCTTCACCCTTACACTCGCCGATGAGCACCTTGTCGGCGTCTATGAGCCCAACGACATCCCCAAGGAGGACGAACAGACGATGTTCGACCATGCCCTTGGCGGCCTCGATGCCTTCCTTGTCGGATGTACCTCGCTGCTGTTGATCATCAACGATGCAACCC
>JALOBD010000172.1 GCA_023228445.1 Sphaerochaeta sp.
GAAGTTGTAGACTAAGGAGTCGGTAACAGGCTACTATTGATATCAGCAACTTGGCATGTCGGCTCCGGCCGACATGCTCTTTGAAAAGCCAATTTGATCGAAGGAAGTCCCACCGTGGCGAAACGTGATTACTATGAGGTGCTTGGGGTCGCCAAGACCGCAACCCTGGATGAGATAAAGAAAGCATACCGCAAGCTGGCCATCGCCAACCACCCGGACCGCAACCAAGGGGATGCGGCCGCCGAAGAGCGCTTCAAAGAGGCCACCGAGGCGTATGACATCCTCAGTGATGAGAAGAAGCGCAGCATGTACGACCAGTTCGGCTTTGCCGGGGTCGACCAGAGTGCGGGCGCCCACGACTACTCCAACGTCTATCGTGACTTCAGCGACATCTTCGGAGGCGGAGGGTTTGAGGATATCTTCTCCTCCTTCTTTGGCGGTGGGGGAAGGAGTCAGGGCCGCGGGGGGCAACGTGGTCCTGAGACCGGCTCTTCGTTGCGCTATGAGGTGGAGATCTCCTTCAAAGATGCGGTCTTCGGTACGAAGGTCGAAGTGGCCTATGCCCACCAGGTGGCCTGTGATGTCTGCGGTGGGTCGGGGTCCCAAGGCGGGACGGGAACCAAGATCTGTCCTACTTGTAGTGGCAGTGGCCAGGTCAGGCGCTCCAGCGGGTTCTTCGCCATCGCTTCGACCTGCCCGACCTGTAACGGCAGTGGCCAGGTCATCGAAAACCCCTGTACCTCCTGCCACGGCAGTGGACTCAAACGCAAGCAGCAGAAGGTCAAGGTAACGATTCCAGCTGGGGTGGATACCGGTAGCCGGGTCGTGCTGCGGGGTATGGGGGACGCTGGTCCCAACGGTGGGCCGAGCGGGGACCTCTACGTCTACATCAACGTGCGCGAGCATAAGTTCTTCATTCGCCAGGAGTATGACCTCTTCTGCCAGATTCCGATCTCCATCACCCAAGCAGCCCTCGGCGCTGAAATCCAGGTGCCGACCATCGACGGACAGTCCATCAAGCTGACGGTGCCCAGCGGGGTACAGCACGGCAAGATGCTCCGTGTACGCGGGCGGGGGGTGACCCGACTCAACTCCACCGACCGTGGTGATATGTACATCAAGCTGGTGGTCCAGGTGCCCAAGCGCCTGAACTCGAAGGCCAAGAAGCTCATGCAGGAGCTCAGCGAGAACCTCGGTGAGGATACCAGTCCCACACCGGTTCCCTTCACCCAAGGATAGGGGGGAGCATGGGAGAGAAAATCATCGGGTTTCATGCCATCGAGGAGGGGCTCAAGGCAGCTCGCCGCGGCAGTGTCCTCTACCTTGAGCGCGGTGCAGGTAGGCGGGTTCAGCGAATCGAGCACCTCGCCCAGGCCAATGGGAAAGTCGTCATCAAGAAGGTCCCCAAAGCCGACCTTGACCGACTCTCATCAGGGGGTGACCACCGCGGGGCGGTCCTTGACCTGGTCTCCGGAACACAAGAATCCCCATCTCGGCTCAAGCGCCTTGACGTGAAGGAGTTCGTTCGCCACCTCGGCGACGATGATGGGGCGCTGGTGCTCGTCCTGGACGAAATCACCGATGTGCAGAACCTCGGGGCGATCCTTCGCTCAGCCGACCAGTTCTCCGTCTCCTTGGTCATCCTCCCCGAGCGGCGCAGTGCCCAGATCAATGCGACGGTGATCAAGGTCTCAAGCGGTGCTGCCCACTATGTCCCCATCGCCCGGGTGGTGAACCTCAACCGGGAGATCGAATACCTCAAGGAGGCCGGCTTCTGGGTCTACGGTGCCTCCATCGGCGGAGAGCCGCTCTTCAAGACCACCTTCCCCCCGCGTACCGTGCTGGTCATGGGCAGTGAGGGCAAGGGAATCTCACAGATGACGGAAAAGCTCTGCGACCACCTCATTGCCATCCCCACCAGCGGCCACATCGACTCACTCAACGTCTCGGTGGCCACCGGTATCCTGCTCTATGAGGTACGCAGACAGCAGATGGGCTGATCAAGACTCCCTTCCAATCAACATGTGGTGTGCCCCTCCGTTAATCGGCGTGAGGGATTTTCTGCAGGCTTGTAGCTGGGCCGCCCCACCGCGCTGCGATGGGTTTACGCACACCGTCCAACGCTGATACCCCGCTCTATTCCAGTAATTTCTATATCTATGCATGGGATTTGCATAAAACTGCATAAAGACATGAACTATTCTTGTATTCTGTCGTAGGATTGCGTATCATGGGGAAATGGGAAATATCCCAACCAAGGAGAGAAGAAAATGAAAAAGACATTTGCGCTTGTTCTTGGCGTTCTTCTAGTCTCAGGACTCCTCTTTGCTGCCGGTGCGAAGGAAGCACCGAAGGCCGCAGCCACTGATTTCCACATCGGAATCGTCACTGGTACGGTCTCACAGTCTGAGGATGACCTGCGCGGTGCAGAGCGCCTGATTCAGGAGTATGGTTCGGTTGCCAGCGGCGGAATGATTCAGCACGTCACATATCCCGACAACTTCATGGATGAGGCTGAGACGACCATCAGCGTTATTGCCGGTCTTGCCGATGATCCGAAGATGAAGGCGATCATCGTCAACCAAGCCGTCCCTGGTACCACCGAGGCGTTCAGACGCATCAAGGAGATGCGCCCGGACATCATCACCATGGCCGGTGAAGCCCACGAGGATCCGGGTGTCATCCAGACGACAGCCGACCTTGCGGTCAACAACGACTTCGTTGCCCGCGGCTACACCATCATCCACACAGCCCATGAGCTGGGTGTAGACACGTTCGTCCACATCTCGTTCCCGAGGCACATGAGCTACGAGACCCTGTCACGCCGCGCCGCCATCATGAAGGCAGCCTGTGATGACCTGGGCATGAAGTTCGTCATGGAGACTGCTCCGGACCCGACCAGTGACGTCGGCGTTGCCGGTGCCCAGCAGTACATCCTGGAGAAGGTCCCCGCCTGGATCGAGCAGTATGGCAAGAACAGTGCCTTCTTCTGCACCAACGATGCCCACACCGAGCCGTTGCTCAAGCAGCTTCTGGCCTACGGCGGGTACTTCATCGAAGCTGACCTGCCCAGCCCGCTGATGGGATACCCTGGTGCACTCGGCATCGACCTGACTGCAGAGGCAGGGGACTTCCCCGCCATCCTGAAGAAGGTTGAGGCTGCTGTGGCGGCCAAGGGTGGCTCCGGTCGCTTCGGCACCTGGGCGTACTCCTACGGCTACACCGTCTCTGCTGGTCTTGGCACCCACGCCATCAACGTGCTGCGCGGCGAGAGCGAACTGCTCAAGCTCAGCGACATCATGAAGGCGTACGGCAAGTACACCGGTGATGCAAAGTGGAACGGCTCGTTCTACACCGATGTGAACACCGGCGTTCGGGCTCGCAACCACGTGTTGATCTACCAGGACACCTACATGATGGGCCTGGGGTACATGGGAGCGGCCGATCTGACCGTCCCCGAGAAGTACTTCGCGATCAAGTAGACGAACCAATGAGGGTTCTCAGGGGGGAGAGTAGAACTCTCCCCCCTTATCCCGCTATAGTGGAGTGATAATCGTGGTCGTCGCTGTTGTCTCAGGGAGACAAGAGTCACAACCATGGTACGGAAGGATGGAATAGATGAGTGTAAACGACGTTCCATTGCTTGAGATGAAGCACATCAGCAAGGACTTCTTCGGAAACCAAGTGCTCAATGACATCAACTTTTCGCTCAAGAAGGGGGAGATCCTCGGCTTGGTCGGAGAGAATGGTGCGGGCAAATCCACGCTGATGAAGATTCTCTTTGGAATGGATGAGATCCACCAGACCGGTGGATATGGGGGGGATGTCCTCATCGAGGGGCAGAAGGTTGCCTTCACGTCCCCCAGCGATGCATTGGCACGCGGCATCGGGATGGTACACCAGGAGTTTTCACTCCTGCCCGACTTCACCGCTACAGAGAATATCATGCTCAACCGTGAGCCGTTGCGCTATACCTGGCTCAGCGAGGTCTTTGGTGAGCGGATGAAGACGCTCGACCGCAAGGAGATGGAGACGATTGCCAAAGGGGCCATCGATCGGCTCAACGTCCCATTGGACGACACGATGCTCGTCAGCGAGATGCCGGTGGGACACAAGCAGTTCACCGAGATCGCCCGCGAGCTCAGCAAGGAGGCGAGTGAGACGAGCGAAGGCATCAAGCTGTTGGTGCTTGATGAGCCGACGGCGGTGCTCAGTGAACAGGAGGCTGACAGCCTGCTCTCCTCCATCAAACGTCTGAGCGAGGCGGGCATCGCCATCATCTTCATCACCCACCGTCTGCAGGAGATCATCGATGTGTGTGACACCATCATGGTCATGCGCGACGGGATGATCATCAAGACGGTCCCCGCCGAAGGGGTGTTGATCACTGATATCGCCCACTGGATGGTCGGACGCCAGGTCGATACGAGCACGCGCGAGAAGCGCCACTATGACTACGCCGGCGCACCGGTGATTCTCTCGCTGGAGAACTTATGGGTGAACATGCCCGGTGA
>JALOBD010000173.1 GCA_023228445.1 Sphaerochaeta sp.
GAGGGCATCGATCTCTTTCAGCTCCTCCTCGAGAAACCGTTTGCGCTCTTCCAGCGAAATTGCAGGAGCGGCAAACGGCATCGAAGCGCCGCCTCCCATGCCCCATCCGCGACCGAAGAATCGTCGTCCCATGCCTCGGCCCCAGCCGAATCCATATCCTTGGTGGTACGCCGGATTACACCGTCCCATCCCTCGTCCAGTCATCGGGCCATAGCCCCACGGTCCTGTTCCATCATATCTTGGCATTGTGTGCCTCCTTCTTATTGTGCTCTTGGTTATTGGCATATGCCATCAACTAGCTATACAGTACCAAAGTTACTGGCATATGTCAATAACTATGGAGAATATTCGTCTCTCGATTCCTGGAGCGCAGGGAATACCACGTGAAGACCATAGATTGAATTTCGGAACATATTCGGCTAATATAGGATATACTCAAAGATTAACCGAATGTGAGGGAGCGAAAATGCACTACATACAGCGAAGCATGGAGACGCTGTTTTTACAGCTTACAGAAGAGTATGGCGCGATTCTTTTAACCGGACCGCGGCAGGCGGGCAAGACGACGATGCTCAAACACCTCATGGAGGGTGAGCCGGTACAGAGGCGGTATGTGAGTCTTGATGATCTGAATGCTCGTGCGTTGGCACAAACCGATCCAACGATGTTCTTTCAAATCTATCCCCCGCCGGTGCTCATTGATGAGGTACAGTACGCACCCCAACTGTTTCCTGTCATTAAGATGTTTGTTGACAATGGGCAGAAGAGGGGTGATTTCTGGCTGACGGGTTCCCAACTCTTCAAGCTGATGGACGGGGTGCGTGAATCACTGGCCGGAAGAGTCGCTGTATTGCAGCTCTACCCGCTCTCGCAAGACGAGCGGTATACCGATGGGTCCGCGGGGCCGTTTACGGTGGATCTCGTTACGTTACAGAAGCGACAGGAGATGCGCAGTCCTGCCAGTGGACCGGAGATCTTCACCCGCATCTTTGAAGGAGGGATGCCTGCTCTCGCAAGTGGAAGCATTACCGGGCGAAGCCAGTACTACTCATCGTATCTTGCTACCTACCTTGAACGAGATGTTCGTATCATTTCACCCATTGTGGATTCATTGAAGTTCTTACATTTCATCACCGCGGTCGCAGCGCGGACCGCCCAATTGGTCAACTATGCCTCCATCGCTGCGGATTCTGGGATCGACCAGACGACAGCCAAGCACTGGCTCTCCATCCTGGAGGCGTTGGGAATCATATTCTATCTCCACCCGTATTCAAATAATGTGCTGAAACGGACCATACGGACTCCTAAGTTGTACTTCTACGATACCGCGCTGGTGTGTTATCTCACCAAATGGCTCAGTGCAGAAACGGCCATGATGGGAGCGATGAATGGGGCGCTGTTGGAGACCTATGTGGTCAGCGAGATCATGAAGAGCTATCGTCATGTCGGCCTCGATGTTCCGCTCTATTACTATCGGGACAAGGATGGCAGAGAGATTGACTTGCTGCTTGAGCGTGATGGACACTTGCACCCCATCGAGATCAAGAAGAGTGCTCTTCCAAATAGATCGGATGCTCGAGCCTTCGGCGTTTTGGACAAGGGGCCTCTTTTGAGGGGGAAGGGTGCCATCATCTGCCTCGCCGAGGAGCTTGGTGCCTTGGATGGCGATACCCTCATCGTGGGCGCCCACTTGGTGTGAAGAAGATCAAGGCCCCAGAGCCCCGATGGGCACCACCAGCACCCCATCTGATCGACGATAGGCAAACTCTCCTCCGGTAAGGATCATCAAGAAGGAGGGTTCTCTCATTTTGTCGGTATCGACCTTCGATCGTAACTGCAGGAGATGGTGTGCCGCTTCTTCAATCTCCCTGGATCCAAGCTTCACTTCCACGGGCGCCCATCGCCCATCATTGAGGCAGATTACAGCATCGCTCTCCAAGCCGCTTGCATCATGGTAGTGGAAGAGCTGGCCGTCGATGGCCTCTGCATAGATGCGGAGGTCACGGGTACAGAGAGATTCAAACAGGAAACCAAAATACTGAAAATCATCGAGTAGCCGGGAGGGGGTGAGGCGCATGACTCCGGTGGCGATGGATGGGTCCACGAAGTGTCTCTTCACCGAAGTCCTGACAGCTGTCTTTGAACGAAGTGCGGGGTTCCAAGCTTCAAGATTCTCGGTGACGAAGATTCGGTCGAGGGCACCCAGATACTGGCTGATCGTCTTCTCCGATATGCTCGTACCGACTTTGCCCAAGGCTATGTCGTCACGAATGGTCCTCAGCGTCGCCATGGTTGCGATATTTCGCGCGTATGAACGGAGCAACGCACGCACCCGCGTCGGGTTCTTCTCAATGCCATCAACTCGAGAGATGTCAACGTCGATGATCGAGTCCACATAATCGGGGGCATAATCGAGGGCAACGGACTTTTCCTGCCCAATCAACGCAGGCCACCCCCCTCGACATATTGCATGTGAGATTCCTTCAATCGAGAGTTCTGAGGTGCCCTCAACCTCATTCGTTTCATCAAAGAGCTTCTTCAGTGAAACAGAGCCATTGGATTCCAAGGACTCAAAGAGGCTCATCGGGCGCATCAGCAAGCGGGAGATTCTCCCTGTCCCGGTGTGAAGGATAGCGTCGTCCTTCGGGACTGCAGAGCCCGTCAGGATGAATTGGCCTGGTTTCCCTTCTCGTGTATCAACCATGAATCGCACAGCATCCCAGAGCACCGGAGCACTCTGCCACTCGTCAAGGAGCCGAGGGACCGCCCCGCGCAACAACAACGAGGGCTTGGTATCGGCGGTCTTCAGATACGAAGCTGAGCGGTCTGGATTCTGCATGAACAATTGGCTCTTGGAAGCTCTCCAGGCGGTAGAAGTTTTACCACAAAATTTTACGCCCTGGATGAGAACGGCTCCACTACTACGGAGTTTTCTCAGTAATAAGTCATCTGCAATTCTTTTGAGATACGTATCTGGTCTCATGCCATACCCCCCATTTTCAAGTGTAAGTATAGTCCAGACTTCCGAAGATATTGATGATTTACTTCCGAAGTGATGATTGTTACAACACATGCTCCGACGTGACGAAATATGGTTTGTAGAGAAACGAGAAGGAGAATCATCCTTATACTCACTGGAGGAGTACAACGAACGAATTGACCGTAAAATAGACAAAGCATATCTTGAGGGACGGTACGGTGGTGTGCCGATTTTCTCTGGGCCTGTGAACGAAAAACGGGCTGCTCCTGCAGCCCGCTGATCGTACGCCCCCGTTTTCTTACATAATGATGATCTGGTCGCGCTCAGGACCCACCGAGATAAACTTGATGGGCACGTTGACGAGTTCTTCGAGGCGTTTGCAGAACGCCTGGGCCTTGGGAGGAAGATCGTCCCAGGTCCGCGCTGCGGTGGTGGGGCTCATCCACCCCTCCATCTCCTCATAGATCGGGACGGCAATCTCCTGCTCGGCGGTCTCAGGTAGGTGGCCGATGACCTCTCCGCCAACGGTATAGCCGGTGCAGATCTTGATGGTCTGGAACGTATCGAGCACATCGAGCTTGGTCAGCGCGAGGGCGGTGAAGCCGTTGATCCACGCTGAGAAGTCGACTGCCACTGCATCAAACCAACCACAGCGGCGTGGACGACCGGTGGTGGCGCCAAACTCCCGACCGATGGTCTGGAGGCGCTTGCCATCCTCATCAAAGAGCTCGGTCATGAAGGGTCCGCCACCGACGCTGGTGGAGTAGACCTTCGTCACCCCGATGACCTCATCGATGCGCCGGGGTCCGAGCCCTGACCCGACCGCTGCCCCGCCGCTGGTGGGGCTGGAGCTGGTTGTGTAGGGGTAGATGCCCCAATCGAGGTCGCGCATGACCCCCAGCTGTCCTTCAAGGAGGATCTTCTTCTCCTCCTCGTACGCTTGACGGACCACCGGCAGACTGTCGATGATCTTGTTGCCAAACTTCTCCCTCCAGGAGGTACAGATCGCCATCAGTTCGTCGACCGTGTACTCTGGCAGGCCAAAGAAGGCGAGTTCACGGTTCTTTTGGGGCAGGACCATCTCGATCCGGTTTCTCAGGCGATCCTCGTCAAGGAGGTCGGCGGCCCTGATGCCGCTGCGTGTCGCCTTGTCACTATAGCAGGGTCCGATGCCGCGCCCGGTGGTGCCGATCTGCATCTTCTCGCTCTTGGAGCGCTCCTGGGCCCCGTCGAGGGCACGGTGGTAGGGCATGATGAGGTGGGCGCGCACATCGATGAAGAGATTTTCTCCGTCGACGCCCTTCTCTTGGAGCGTTGCAAGCTCCTCGCCCATCGTCTCGAAGTTGACCACGGTACCTGCACCGACGATGTTCATCGTCTCGTCGTTGAAGATGCCGCTGGGAATGATATGCAGTGCGAACTTGCCCTTCTCATTGATCACGGTGTGGCCGGCGTTGTCGCCGCCCTGGTAGCGGATCACCAGATCCGCCTGCAC
>JALOBD010000008.1 GCA_023228445.1 Sphaerochaeta sp.
TATATCCTTATCCTTAGATATCAAGGTTCGTCACATAGACGGCATTGGCGTCGATGAAGGCGCGCCGGGGCTCGACTTCCTCTCCCATCAACATCGAGAAGACCCGGTCGGCCTCCTCGGCATCGGTGAGGGTAATCTGGCTGATCAGCCGTGTCTCTGGGTTCATCGTCGTCTCCCAAAGTTGCTCTGGATTCATCTCACCAAGGCCTTTATAGCGTTGGATTCCTACTTTGGAGCTATCGTTGACCCCATTTTCCTCCAGAATCCTGACCCTCGCCTCTTCGTCGTAGGCGTACTCCACCTTCTTGCCGATGGTAATCTTGTACAGCGGCGGCATGGCGAAGTACACGTAGCCGGCCTCGATGAGGGGGCGCATGTAGCGGAAGAAGAAGGTGAGCAGCAGCGTGCGGATGTGGGAGCCGTCGACGTCGGCGTCGGCCATGATGATGACCTTGTGGTAGCGCACCTTCTCGATGTCGAAGGTCACGTCGCTCTCATAGTCGTCATCCTTGCCCATGTCGTTGTAGCGGGTCATCCCCGCCCCGATGGTCGAGATGACCGGTTGCAGCTTGTCGTTGCCGAGTACCCGGTACTCCTGGGCCTTCTCGACATTGAGCATCTTGCCCCACAGCGGCAGGATTGCCTGGAAGCGCCGGTCGCGGCCCTGCTTGGCAGACCCACCGGCACTGTCGCCCTCGACGATGAAGACCTCACACTTGGCCGGATCCTTCTCTGAGCAGTCGGCGAGCTTGCCAGGCAGTCCGCCCCCCTCGCTCTTGCGCCTGATCTGTTCACGCGCCTTGCGTGCGGCGACGCGCCCGAGGGCTGCGTTGATGATCTTTGTGAGGATGATCTCCGCTTGGGCGGGGAACTCATCGAAGTAGTTGCCCAGCTTCTCGTAGACGAGGGAGAGGACGACGCCGGTCACGGCGCTGTTGCCCAACTTCATCTTCGTCTGTCCCTCGAACTGCGGCTCGGGGACCTTCACCGAGATGATGGCGGTGAGCCCTTCACAGATATCGCTCTGCTCAAGCTTCTCGTCGTACTTCTTCAACAGCTTGGGGTTCTTCTGCAACTGGACGTTGATGACCCTACTCAAGCCGGTGCGAAACCCGGTGAGGTGAGTCCCCCCCTCGCGGGTATTGATGTTGTTGACGAAGGTGAGGATCTTCTCGTCGTACTTGTCGTTGTACTGCAGCGCAATCTCCACCTTGATGGCATCGCGCTCCCCTTCAATGGAGATCGGTGGGTCGATGAGGGTGCGCTTGTACTCGTTGAGGTAGCTGACGAATTGGCTGATGCCCCCCTCGCTCTCGAAGTGCTGGCTCCGCACCTCCTCACCACGTGTGTCGGTGATCGTGATGCCCACCCCCTTGTTGAGGAAGGCAAGCTCACGGAAACGGCTCTGCAACACCTCGAAGCTGAAGGCGTGTTCCTCAAGGATCGAGTAGTCAGGGGAGAAGGTCACCTTCGTCCCGGTGACATCAGTGTCGCCGATGCGCTCCACCTCGGTGATGGGGATCCCCTTGCTGTACCGCTGGCGGTAGATGCCGCCGCCACGAGAGACGGTGACCTCCATGAGGATTGAAAGCGCGTTGACGCAGGAGACGCCCACCCCGTGGAGCCCTCCGCTGACCTTATAGGAGTTCTTGTCGAACTTTCCCCCGGCGTGCAGCTGGGTCATTGCAATCTCCAGCGAGCTACGCTTCTCGGTGGGGTGCATGTCGACGGGGATGCCCCGACCGTCGTCCTCGACGGTACAGCTCTGCCGCCCCTCCTCATCGATGGCGAGGGTGACGCGGATGTGTGAACAGAAGCCGGCCATCGCCTCGTCGATGGAGTTGTCCACCACCTCATAGACGAGGTGGTGCAGCCCGTCGATGCTCGTCGACCCTATATACATCCCCGGCCGTTTTCTGACCGCTTCCAGGCCCTTGAGGACTTGGATACTGGATGCCCCGTAGCTTTGCGCACCGCTTGTTTTGCCGATGCCATCCTGGTGCAACGCTTCGGCGGTTGCCCCACTGGCAAAGTTGCCTTCATTCATTGAGTATGTCCTTATGTAATAATAAAAAATGCTCTCATATACCTTCGCATATTATAGCAAAAAGTGGGAGGTGTTGCAAGCAATCCAACAAATTTATCACAATTATTTACCCATTATCTGGTAAGGAGTTATGTTTTTATCTCGGGTCACTTTATCCCGATGCTTGCACCCCGTCGTGGTACAAGGTAAAATAGCCGCATGAGTGACGGCCAACACAGCTATTATGAGTTCTGGAAAGAGACGGTTTCGCGCATCAGGCAGACGCTGCCCGAGCAGGAGTACCACACCTGGTTCAACCGACTCTCCTACCTGCGCAGCGAGAAGGGCAAGGTGGTCGTCGGCGGGGCGAGCCAGTTCATTCTGGACACCGTCATCACCCGGTACCGGGAGTTGTTGGTCAACACCCTCAGCGAGCTCACCGGCGAAGAGCTGGTCGTCCAGTTCGAGGTCGCCTCACGCGACGAGCTGGAACAGCAGAGCGGGCCAGGCAAGGAAGCCAAGGAGGCCTCGGTTCCCAAGAGCGAGGCAAAGCAGGCCATTTCGGCACAGAAGAGTGCCAAGATCAGGGCTGAGAGCAACCTCAACTCCTCCTATGAGTTCTCCTCCTTCGTCATCGGGGACAACAGCGCCTTCGCCTACAACGCGTCGCTGGCCATCGCCAAGAACCCTGGTTCCAGCTACAACCCCTGCCTCATCTACGGCGGTGTCGGGCTTGGCAAGACCCACCTGCTCAGCTCCATCGGCAACCACATCCTGGAGAACACCCCCGAGCTGAAGGTGATGTACGTGACCGCCGAGATGTTCACCAACGAATTCATCGAGTCGATCGGCAGCCAGCGGACCCAGCACTTCAAGAACAAGTTCCGCAAGGTCGATGTGTTGCTCATCGACGACATCCACTTCCTCCAGGGCAAGGATTCAACCCAGGAGGAGCTCTTCCACACCTTCAACAACCTCTACGACGCCAAAAAACAGATGGTCTTCACCTGCGACCGTCCGATCAGCGAGCTGAAGAACATCACCGACCGCCTCTCATCACGCTTTGAGCGCGGCTTGAACGTCGACCTCCAACCACCGAACTACGAGACGAGGATGGCAATCCTCAAGAAGAAGCTCTCCCAGAAGAGCGCATCGATGAGTGAGGAGATCCTCAACTACATCGCCACCAACGTCGTCACCAACGTCCGTGACCTCGAATCCTCGCTGACCAAGTTGGTGGCGTACAGCGAGCTGCTCGACCAGGAGGTCTCCTTTGAAAAGGCCAAGGAGCTTCTGGGGGTATTGCCCGCCCTCGCCGCCAATGCCAGCCAAACACTCTCCATCGATACGATCATCAAGGTGGTGGGCCAGTACTTCAACATCTCCAGCTTCGAGATCAAGGGAAAAAAGAAGAACAAGAGCATCGTCCAGCCGAGGCAGATCGCCATGTACCTGGCACGGGACATCACCGACTTCTCCACCACCGAGATTGGAACCGAATTTGGCGGGCGGGACCACACCACCGTCATGCACTCCTACGACCGTGTCGAATCGATGATGAAGGCCGACGAGGCCTTTACCAACACGGTGCTCAAACTCAAGCGCGATTTGACGACCATCAAGAGTTGACAAGCTGTGGATAAGCTCTTGACAACTTGTGCATAGATAATGAATTTTGTGGATAGAGGTGTATTCCTCTGTATGGATTGTGGACAACTGGCAAAGTTATCCACAGGATGTAAAATAATAATAGGTGGCCTTGGAATGATTTATTCAGTTATCCACAGAATCCGTGCTATTATTACTACTATTACTAATTTTTAATATTAATATAATAGGAGCAATACGATGAAGTTTGTCTGTAGCAAAGAGATCATCCTGACTGAAATAATATATGCCATGAGCTTCACCAGCCAGAAGAACGCCCTCTCCATCACCAGCAATGTATTCCTGCAGGCCAAAGGGTCATCCCTCTCCATCAAGGCGACCGACCTGAAGGTGGGTTTCAGTACCGAAATCCCCGTCGAGGTTTTTGAGGAGGGCAAGACCCTCGTCTCTTGTACTAAGTTTCTCGAAATCCTTCGCTCGCTGCCCGACGGTGATGTCGAGTTCATCAGCAGCAACGGTATTTTTGCCATCAAGCCGGTGAGCCAGAGCATAGACTTCAAGCTCAGGACTATCACAACCGATGAGTTTCCGGCCTTGGAGAAGGGCGAGGGACTGACCTACTTCCCCATCGCGCAAAAGGCTTTTACCGAGATGATTGACCAGACCCATTTTTCTGCAGCCGAGGATGACTCGCGACAATTCCTCAACGGCGTCTTCTTGGAACGCACCAAGGGGGGACTGACGATGGTGGCCACCGATGGACGGCGTCTCTCCATCGTGGAGCGCACCTTCACCGATGAAATGGATCAATTCAATCCCATCATCATCCCTACCAAGTTTTTGACTGAGTTGCGCCGTCTTGCCAGTGGGGAGGGGACGCTCAGCCTCTCTGTCACCGACAAGCTCCTCTTTTCCATCGTTGGCAACCGGGTCTTCTATACCACCCTCATCAAGGGAGACTATCCCAACTACCGGCGTGTCATCCCCGAGAGCCAGCGCTTCCACGTTACGATGCGCATCCACGACATGCTCGATGCACTCAGGCGTGTATCGCTGTTAGTAGAGAACAAAGCCAAGCGGGTCTACCTCGATATCAGCGAGGAGGGGACTCTGCTGACCAGCGATGAGAACGAAAGTGGGGAGGCCAAGGAGATCATCGCGTGCCAGTACGAGGGGCCGGAGAGCAGGATCAGTCTCAACTACACCTACTTGCTCACCCCGCTGAAGGTCATGGATGGGGAGTACTTCACGCTGAACTTCACCGAGCCCACCCGGGCATTGACGGTTGTTCCCGAAGGTGAGCGCGACTACCTGCACCTCATCATGCCGATGCAACAGAACCCCTAGATGCGGTTCCTTCGAATCTGGACCAACCACTATCGAAACCTCGAGAGCGGATGGATAGACCTCGATGCACAGGAGGTCTTCCTCGTCGGCTACAACGGGCAGGGCAAGACCAACCTGCTGGAAGCCCTCTACGCACTCTGCTATGGCTCCTCGTTTCGCACCAATGTACTGCGAGAAATTGCCCGCCATGGGGAGCGCTCCTTCAAGGTGGTGGGCATCTATGGGGATGATGAGGGCATTGAACACACCCTGGAGTTGGAGTTCAAGGATGCAAAACGGACGGTGAGCCTGGATGGCAAGGTTGTCCGGGACCGCAAGGACCTGATCTACAATATCCCCTGTATCGTCTTCAGCCACGATGACATCGCCTTTGTGCGCGGTGAGCCGGAGTCCAGGCGCTACTTCTTCGACCAGACGATGAGTATGTACGACCCGCTCTTCTTCGATGACCTGCGCCGCTACCGGTCGGTGCTTCGCCAACGCAACCTCTCCATCAAGGAGGGGCGGGACGACCTGTTGGCCATCTACGACCAACAGCTTGCCCGCCACGGTATCGCCATCCAGGGCAACCGTACCCGCACGGCGGCCCGCTTCAACGAGATTTTTCCCTCCCTCTACCGAGAGATCTCGCACACCGACACCGACGTGGAGATCGACTACATCCCCTCGTGGAAGAACTGTGCCACCGAGGAGGAGGTGGTCGAACATCTGTCCAGCCACCGTGAACGTGACCGGATCATGGCAACGACGACCAGCGGTATCCACCGCGACCGCTTCGTCATCTCGTCACGGGGACAGAGCTTCGACCAAAGCGGGTCGACGGGACAACTGCGCCTCGCCTCATTGGTCCTCAGAAGCGCCCAGATGGCATTCTATGAACAGATGACGGCAAAGAAGCCGGTGATATTGGTCGACGATGTGCTCTTGGAGCTCGACCACACGCGGCGTGAGCGATTTCTCTCACACCTGAAATCCTACAGCCAAGCGCTCTTCACCTTTCTGCCCGACGAACATTACAGCAAATCCTTGCAGGATGAGGACTCCCTCTTCTATACTGTCAGAGAAGGGAGGTTTGAGCGTGGCCAAGGATAGGCGGGAACGGGTGTGCAAGGAAGGCGAGCCGATGGAGGGAAAGGAAGTCCTGAGCCTGGTGCTCCGCCGCCTGAAGATTGACCCGAACGCCCCTCGGTCCGCCTTGGGCTTCAGCTGGCAGGAGATTGTCGGAGAGCGGCTGTACCCCCACGTAAAGATTGTCGACATCAAGCTGCACACGCTGGTGTTGAGGGCCGACCACCCCTCTTGGGCCCAGATTACGATGATGCAGCAGAAGCGGATCATCGCTGAATTACAGCGGCGCTACCCGTCGCTGGACATCACGATGATCCAGGTGATTACTTGACGTTTGGAGCGTCGCTCTATATACTCAACCTCTCGGAGGCGTGTCCTCAACCCACAGATAAATTATCCGCGTAAAGCGATGTAAAATTGGAGATTTTCCCATGAGCTACAAAGGAAAGAGAACCTACCAGCCCAGTAGGGTCAAGAGAAACAGGAAGTTTGGATTCCGGGCCCGTATGGCAACCAAGGGTGGACAGCTGATCCTTGCCCGCAGGCGGGCCAAGGGGAGGCACAAGCTCTCCGTCAGCGATGAGAAGAAGCCTTACTAAGAGCGAGATCGTAAAGCGTAAAGGGGATATTGAACGAATTTTTTCGACCGGCAAACGCTATGCCGGTCGTAATTTGAAGCTGCTGGTCTGTCAAAACAGCCTTGCTGTTTCGCGAATCATTGTAATTCCGGTGCGCCACTATGGCACATCGGTAGCGCGCAACCGGATTCGAAGGCAGATCAAGGAGATTTGGAGAACTGAAAAGCACGCCATGATCCCCGGCTACGATGTCGCGTTCCTCGTGTATCCAGGAAAGAGTACCGACCATGCTTCCCAACGAACACAGATTGTCACCCTCTGCAGAAAGGCGGGCCTCTACGCCCAGTCTTGATGCACGTATGTGACCGCTCTCCCCATACTCTTGTTGTCCAGCCTTTCCTGTCGTATACCCTCCCACCGATCCAATACCAGGAGCTGATATGGACAAGAATACCATCCTCGCCGTAATCCTCTCTGTCGTGGTCATTACCATCGGTATGACCATCCAGACCACCTTCTTCGCCCCGACCCCGGTCGAGGCCACAGCGACACAGACGACGGTCGCTGCAAGTGAGCCCAGCTACCTCGAACCGGCACACTACGCATACCTTCCGTCCAACCTTGCCTGGGGCAGCGGCCTGCCAGGCTCGCTGGTCGCTGTCGGCGATGAGCCGAGCAGCACCCAGTTCTCCTTCTCCACCGAGTACTTCTCCATCACATTCAACCCGGTCGGGGCGGCAATCTCCTCCTTCAGGTTGAACAAGCACCTGGACAAGGGCAATCCGGTCGAGCTGCTCTTCAAGGGGGAGGACTCCCATGACGCCTTCCTCCTGTACGCAGGCAGTGACCGGAGCAACCCCATCGACGCGGTCTTTGCCCACAAGGTGGTCGGCAACACGGTGATCTTCAGCCGCGACTTTGCCATCCTCGGTGAGGATGGGAAGACCGGGGATACGTTCACCATCAAGAAGACGTACACCTTCGGTGATACGGACTATCTCTTTGAGGTCGATATCGAGACGAAGAACAGCGTGAACAAGGCGATCCCGCTCGTCTTTGACAACAGTGCCTACACGCTTGCCTTCGAGCCGCAGATCGGACCCTCCTTTGCCACGCTGGACAAGAACTACAACTATCGCCGCTTCTACATCAAGGAGGATGGAGCGAAGAAGAAGACGATGCCCAAGCTCTCCTCCGGCTCCTATACGACCGGCAAGCCCCTCTCGTGGGTCGCCCTTGCCGGCAAGTACTTCTCCCTCATCGCTGTCCCCGATGCGACCGCCTACACGGTGAGCCTGAGCGAGCAGGCCAGCGAGGGAATCCCGCTTGAATCCTCGATCTACTTCACCCGCCCGACGATCAGAGGGGCGAGCCAGGTGGACACCTGGCGCTTCTACGCCGGGCCGCAGCTGAAGGGGGACATGGTCCCCTACAACGACGCCACACTCAACTCGTTCGGTGTCAGCGGCCTGCAGCTGGAGGCGGCGCTGGACAGCAGCTCTTGGCTCGGGTGGCTTGAGACGATCTTGAAGTCGGTCCTCAACTTCCTCTACCGCCTGATCCCCAACTACGGGGTGGGCATCATCATCCTCACCTTCCTGCTCAAGCTCGCCCTCCACCCGATCACCAAGAAGGGGATGGAGTCGACGGCCAAGATGTCCTCCCTCTCGCCGAAGATGGAGGAGATCAAGCAGCGCTGGCCGGACAACCCGACCAAGCAGAACGAGGAGATGGCCGCCCTCTACAAGAAGGAGAAGATCAACCCGATGGGCGGGTGTCTGCCGATGCTCTTGCAGTTCCCGATCCTCATCGCCTTCTACGGTCTCTTGAACAAACACTTTGAACTGCGGGGGGCGATGTTCATCCCCGGCTGGATCCCCGACCTCTCCCGCCCCGACATGGTGGCGACGCTGCCCTTCAACCTGCCCTTCCTGGGCAGTGAGCTGCACCTGTTGCCGATTCTCTACACGGTGAGCATGATCTTCTCGATGAAGATCACCCAAAGCGGATCGGCAGCGGCCTCAGGGCAGCAGGGAATGATGAAGATGATGACCTACGGCATGCCGATCATGTTCTTCTTCATCCTCTACAGCGCCCCCAGCGGCCTGATCCTCTACTGGAGTGTCATGAACGCCATCTCGATCCTCCAGCAGCTGTACACCAACAAGAAGAAAGCGGTCGCCGGAGAACCCGAGAACGTCCAGCAGTTTCCGCAATCCAAACGCAAGAGGCGCTGAATAGAAAATCAACTGCGGGCCAAAGCCCGAACGGAGTACCCATATGACCAGAGAATTTGAAGGAAGAACCGAGCAGGAGGCGATCGCCAAGGCGATCGAGGAGCTGCACATTGAACGAGAGGACTTTGATGTTGAGATCATCGAGCCCCAACGCAAGGGGTTGTTCAAGAAAGGAAATGTGAAGATCAGGATCCACTTCGAGGATGACTCGACGGATCTTGGGATGGAGTATGAGGAGGAGCTCATTGAAGAACGGGTCCTCGGTGAGCCCTTTGACAGTGAACTTGAGGACAAGCTGCTCAGCTTCGTCGCCACGATGTTGGACAAGATGGGCTACAAGGGGAGCGTTTCCATCGCCTTCCGCCAGGGGAGGAAGATCGGACTGAACATCGAGAGCGACAACTCCAACATCATCATCGGGCGCAAGGGCAAGAACCTCGATGCCATCCAGCTGCTCGCCAACGTCTATGGCGGACAAATCAACCCCGACGTGAAGGTCGTCGTCGACAGCGAGAACTACCGCCTGCGCCACGAGGAGCAGCTGATCAGGAACGCCTTCAAGACCGCCGAACAGGTGCGTCGCAGCGGCCGTAGCCGCCTCCTGGACCCGATGAACCCCTATGAGCGGCGCCTGGTGCACACCGCACTGAATGACTTCGGTGGGGTGACCACCAAGAGTGAGGGCGAAGGACTCTACAAGCAGATCCGCATCAGCCAGCAGCGCTAAGGACGCTGACAATCCAACGTGGACGAAGATGGGAACCAAAACGGTTCCCATCGCCTATCAGAGGGGCTTGGCTGCCTCCCAGCTCACCCCGTCTCTTCCGAAGTGGCCGTAGTTCATCGAGCTGCGATAGATCGGCCTCCTCAAATCAAGCTCATCGATGATCCCCGCCGGGCTCAGGTCGAAGGAGTCCGTCACCAGACGCTCGAGAACCTTCTCATCCTCCCTCGCCGTGCCGAAGGTGTCGACGCGCACCGAGATGGGGAAGGGGACACCGATGGCGTAGGAGAGCTGGACCTCGCAGCGGGTGCAGAGGCCGGCGCTCACCAGGCTCTTGGCCACGTGGCGGGCCATGTAGGCGGAGCTACGGTCGACCTTCGACGGGTCCTTGCCGCTGAAGGCGCCTCCGCCGTGCCTGCCCATCCCCCCATAGGTGTCGACGATGATCTTGCGCCCGGTCAGCCCGGTATCCCCGACCGGCCCGCCGATGACAAAGCGTCCGGTCGGGTTGATGTACACCGTCGTGTGTTCGTCGTAGAGGCCGGTCTCTCCCAGGACCGGGGCGATGACCTGGCTGCGCAAAAACTCCTCCAGCTCATCGTGTCCCACCTCTTCTTCATGCTGGTGGCTGATGACCACCGCATCGATGTGGACCGGCTGCTCACCCTCGTAGCGTACTGTCACCTGGCTCTTGGCATCGGGGCGCAGCATCACAACCCCACTCTTTCTCAATGCGCTTGCCCTCCTGAGCAGTTGGTGCGCCCACATGATGGGAGCGGGCATCAAGGAGGGGGTCTCGGTGCATGCATAGCCGAACATCATCCCCTGGTCTCCCGCCCCCTGCTGGCCCCAACGCGAGGTCTGCGCACTGACTCCCAGGCAGATGTCAGGTGACTGGGTGGTGATGAGGTTGACCACCGCAAGGTCCTGGTACGCAAAGCCCTCCTCGCTCCGGTCGTAGCCGACATCCTTGACCACCTCGCGCACGATTGCCTCGATGTCCAGGCGGGCGGTCGTGGTGATCTCACCGGCGACGATGACGCAAGCGGTGGTGGCCAACACCTCACAGGCGACCCTGCTCTCCTGGTCTTGGGCGAGGCACGCATCGAGGATTGCATCGCTGATCTGGTCGCAGACCTTGTCAGGGTGCCCTTCACTGACCGACTCTGAGGTAAATACTGATGATTTCATGGACCCTTCCTTTGAACTTGGGAAGGGGGAACGCAAGACATACGGTTGTGCTCCCCTTTTAGCAAGTTTCTTTAGTGACGCCTGCAAGCCGGGAGGCCATCAAATCGACGTCATGGCTTGTATGCTACCACCAAGGGAAAAAGGTGGCAAGAGGGTTTGAACACTCTTTACACAACAGGAAATGTCTTGTCACAATAATTGTTACGAAAGTGCTTCACTTGAGTACAGACGAGCACCTGGAGATCTTCATGCACCCCAAGTGCCAGGATATCCTCCTGCTTCTGGCGACCATGGCTCGCAGACAGCCAAGATGCTCAGCGATACGCTGGCGATCAAGCCGTCGAGCGCCAAGCATCACCTCGACCGCCCTAGTCGAAGTGGATCACACCGAGCGTAGGGGTAACATCATCGCCACCTACTACCGCAGGACGGCGGTCACCATAACGCTCCAGGAATTGGACAACACCAGGCAGCGGGCGGTCGGCGAGCTGCTCACCGCCCGCATCTTTGAGTCCTTCTATGGTAAAAAACACGGTACCGATGATGGTGACGGGAGTATGGAGGGCGATGGGCAATTGCCATAAAAGCAGCAGAATGAGAGGAAATTCTTTTTAATGCTGCTTCCTTGTACTACATATTTTGGATTCTCTATTTGTATCCATTCCGTTTTAATGCAAACAGTTATGACCTGAATTATGGGCAGTTACTGCGGAACTCAAGGTACGTTGCAGAGAGCGCTACGCCTCCCGCCACGAGCCGGACTCGAAGTAGGCTTTGAGGAGCGCGCTCTTCTCGGCTGAGAACTGGGCTCCCCGCTGGGTGATGATCTCCCCGGCGAGGATACTGGCGATGATGCCGCTCTCGCGCACCGAGTAGCGGTGGTATTGACCGTAGAGAAAGCCTGCTGCGTAGACATCGCCGGCTCCGGTGGTGTCGGTGGGGACCACCGGGCCCTTGACTGGAATCGAGGAGACCTCTCCATCGCAGCTGATGAACGAGCCCTTCTTCCCGTTCTTCACGATGGCGATGCGGCAGAGCTTGCCCATCGAGCGGCAACACTCATAGGGATCGTAGTTGTCAAAGAGGATGCGTGCCTCCTCGCGGTTGGCGAAGACGATATCGCAGTGCTCGCTGATCAGGGAGAGGAAGGCCTTGCGGTAGCGTCCGACGGCGAAGGGGTCGGCCACATCGAAGCTGACGGTGGTGTTGTTCGCCTTGGCGACCTCAAGGGCCCGCATGATGGCCCCCTGTTGGCTCTCGGTGTCCCACATATAGCCGGTGAAGTGGAAGATGTCCGCTCTCGCCACCGTGTCGATGTTGACGTCCTCCTCCCCGTAGAGGCGGTTTGCACCGAGGTAGGTGTTCATGCTCCGTTCGCTGTCCGGGGTGATGAGGATGACCGTCGAGCCGGTGCGCTCGCGCACGGTCTCCACCAGCTCATCCCCGACGCCGAGGTCGCGCAGGCGGCTGCGGTAGATCGCCCCGTTCTCATCAGAGCCGATCTTGCCGGCGATGGTGACGTCGATGCCGAGTGAGGCGAGGGCGATGATCGTATTGGGGCATGAGCCGCCGCAAGAGTAGCTGACCGTATGGCCTGTGCTGAAAGCGAGCAGCTCCTCCATCCGTTCACCGTTGATCAGCGCCATGGTCCCCTTGTGGATGCCAAGGTCGACCAGGTCGTCCTCCTCGACATTGACGATGATGTCGATGAGAGGGTTGCCGATGCCATAGATCATCTTCTTCTCTGCTCCATGCGACTATTCTACAGGGTCTTCGGCCCCAGTTCAACAAGAGCTTGCATCACGATGGGCCCCCGTCTAAGATACAGGCATGGCAGAGTATCGGATCATCGGCGGGACGCCCACCAGTGGTGAGGTGAGGATCAGCGGCAACAAGAACGCCGCCTTGCCGTGCTTGGCGGCCACGTTGCTCACCGATGAGGAGGTCGTGCTCTCCAACGTCCCCGACATCGAGGATGTGCGCGTGATGATCGATCTTCTCAGGCGGTTGGGATCGACGGTCTCCAGGACCGGGGCGAACAGCTGGTCCATCAAGAGCGGAAGCCGCAGCGGGGCGCTTGACCGCGACTTGGTCGAGGCGATCAGGGGAAGCATCCTCCTGCTCGGGCCGCTGCTCGCCTCCGTCGGTGAGGCGACGATCACCCCTCCTGGAGGGGATGTCATCGGCCTGAGGCGCCTGGATACCCACCTTTGGGGTCTTTCAGCCCTCGGTGCCTCCTTCGCCGTCGAGGATCACCGCATCACCCTCACCGCAGAGCGTCTGCCCCTTACCGGATCGGACATCTTCTTGGATGAAGCGTCGGTGACGGCCACCGAGAATGTCATCATGGCCGCCTCGCTCGCCGATGGAGAGTCGACCATCACCAACGCGGCGTGTGAACCACATGTGCAGGATCTGTGCACAATGCTGACGTTGATGGGCTGTCCCATCGACGGCATCGGCTCCAACCGCCTGCGCGTCGTTGGCCAACGGCGTCTTCGTGGGTGTTCCTTCACCCTGGGCAGCGACTATATGGAGGCGGGTTCGTTCATCGGCTTGGCTGCCGCCACCGGTGGCGAGGCGTTGCTCACCGGTGTCGATGTACAGCACCTGAGGATGATCAAGCTGGGTTTTGAGCGCATCGGCATCACCTTCGACATCGACGGACCATCTTCGATTCGAGTACCGCGCCAACAAGAGCGGATCCTAGCTAAGGAGGTTGCCGGCCACACCGCCCGGATCAGTGACGGACCTTGGCCCGCCTTTCCTGCGGACCTGCTCTCAATTCTCACTGTCACCGCCACACAGATGAGGGGATCGATCCTCATCCATGAGAAGATGTTCGAGTCCCGGATGTACTTTGTCGACTACCTGATCCGCATGGGAGCGGACATCATCCTCTGCGACCCCCATCGGGCAGTGGTGAACGGCCCGGCCCAGCTCTACGGTGCCACGGTCACCAGTCCTGATGTGAGAGCAGGGATGGCCTTGGTCATCGCCGCCGCCTGTGCCCGTGGCGAGTCCGTGATCCAGAACATCTACCAAATCGAACGGGGCTATGAGGCACTCTCAACAAAGCTTTCCACCTTGGGTATTGCTATAAAACGGCACCAAATACCAGACAAACCAGTGGTTCGTTAAAAAGTTGTCCACAGCTTATCCACAACCCACTATACAGCAATTTCATTCTGTCGGTGTATGTAAGAAGTCAACAGGAGCACCGCTATAGGTTACTACACTTTTCCCACTCGTGACAACATCTTACAAGGCAATGAAATACCTAAAGTCCTAGCGAATCACTTCGATGCAATACCGATATAGGTTTTTATAGATTTTCATCCTGTTTCAGGCATAACATATTCACAATCCTTCAACGAGTTGTCAACAAGTTATCCACAGGTTGTACAGCAAGGTGGAACGATGCGTAAGTTACCGTGTGCCAATACTTATCCACCGTTTCGTCTCTCTTCAAACGATGGTTGTTACCAAGAGAACTTGTGGATTACCCTCGAAGGAAAACTTCCCACATATACCCAACCTCGCACCTCGATTATTACATCGCAGAAGAGGGGCAGTCGTATCGGATCGAGAGATTGGAACCTGCTTGATGTTGGGCAAGTTGACACCATCGGTTTATGAAATCCACCCGTAATGCATCGCATCAATGAGAGCCGATTCATCGACGTGAATGTGGGCATCCCCATCACAGGTGATGGCAGCTCTACGGATGACCGAGAAGAGTTCGCGGACATTGCCAGGCCAATCGTAGTCCATCAAAAGATCAAGTGAAGCGCTGTCGATCGCTTTGTGTACCCCCAACGATGCCAGGTGGGAAGAAGCCAGGATGGGGATGTCGCAAAGGTGCTCACGCAGCGGGGGCAGTGCGATGACCACATCACAGATCCGGTAGAGGAAATCTTTGCGGATCACATCCCCGACCAGCTGGTCAAGGCGTTCGTTGCTCGCGGTGATGAGACGGAAGTCGGAGGTATGGACAGTGGTGTCGCCATACCGGCGGTACTGACCGGTCTCCAGGAGGCGGAGCAGGTGTGCTTGGAAGTGCACGGAGAGGTTCTCCACCTCATCGAGGAAGAGCGTCGATCCATCTGCCTCCTGGATGAGACCGTTGAGCTCGGTCGTGCCGTCGGTGAAGGCCCCTTTGGTGTGGCCGAAGAACATCGATTTGCCCAGTGCGTCACAGAGCAGCGAGCAGTTGACCGAGACGATGTTGCGATAGGGGTACTTGAGGCGGTGGAGGTATTGTGCGGCCAGCTCCTTGCCCGTGCCGGTCTCACCGTAGAGGTGGATGGAACACGCTTCCCGGCTGAAGTCGACCAGCTGTCTGCGCACCTGCACCATCACATCGCTCTCACCGAGGAGTCCGCACGCCTCGTAGGTGCTGCTCTCCCTGGCACAGGGGTCCAGGTACTCAAAGACTTTTTGGGCGTGCATCTGCGATCGCAGCACGGGAAAGAGGCACAGCGAGGTCTCGGGAACGAAGCGTCGGTCCTCCTCTTGTTCGATGCAGTAGAGGATTGTCGAACAGATGCCCAGACGCTCAAGCTGTTGCAAGAGCAGGGTATGTGAACCATCCTTGAGCCGGCTGTCGACGATGAGCAGATCGGGGCACTGCTGCTCAATGTCAGCGAGCGCCCGGTCGATGACTGTATAGCTTCTCAGGCATGCGGGGCTGAAGTGTTGCTTGAACCGCTCCTTGAAGCGCCAATCGGCGGAAAGGATGAAGAGAGTCATGATGCACCCCTATGGCAAGGTTATGGGGAGACCAGGCGGCTCAACCGGAGAAGTATCAATATATGTCTTTCCCTACGTGCCACTATGAGAACGGCTTTGGTGTTAAGGCTACTCTATTCAAGAGAGGTGTAGCGGTTTAATTGTGTTGTTCATCAGGACCTGGAGGGCTGACAATGCGTATATCGCAGCAGTTTCGCTACGAAGGATATTGGTTTTGAGCATAACTGGGATGAAGCCATTATGGGAGAGGAAGGCGCACTCTTCGTCACTGAATCCACCCTCTGGTCCGATGAGGACCCCCACCGGTCCATCGCAGGAAAGAGTGCTGACGACGGAGGGGAGGTCTTGCTGGAGGGCAATCGTGCTTTGGTGGAAGAAGAGGGCGGTACCGCGCCCTCCCCACCAGGCGGGCAGCTGCAAGAGGGGGACAATTTGCCTCTCCAAGTGGGTGGAAATCGACGAGCCGCTTTGTTGCAGTGCCTCGCGGATCTTGGCGTTCAGCCGCTCGATCCGGCTCGCTGAACGCTCCTTGGCATCGGAGACGCAGTGACGGCTCTGCACCAAGGCAATGGAGGAGACCCCGATCTCAGTTGCCTGGCGTACCAGCGTATCCTCCTTGTGCCCCTTGAGCAGACACTGCATCAGCACGAGGTTGCACATCGGGCCGCTGTAAGCGGGCAATGTCGCAAGAGAGGTCTCACCCTTTGATGGGGTGAGCGAGCAGTGCTCGCGAGAGATTGCGGTGATGGTCATCGAATAGCTCTTCCCCTCCCGGTCGCGAGCGGCGATCTGCGATCCGACCTTCAGGCGCAGCACCCGGCTCAGGTAGCGGCTCTCCTTGCCGGTGAGGACGAGGGTGCCCTCACCGTCGTAGGAGGAGGGGAGGATGAATTGCCTCATTGGCCAGTCCGGATGAACTGGACAGCCCGGTTGAGCTGGGCATCGAAGGTGGCATCGGCGATGGGACGCTTGTCGTACTCCATCTTGGAGAGGTACTCGTTGCGCACCAGCAGGTTCAGCACATCGGCGTTGATGCCCCGCTCGGCGTAGGTCAAGCCGAAGCGGCGGATATTCGCCTCGCTGGGCTCAGGGTTCTCCTTGACGTAGGTGGCGATGACCTTCTCCTTCATCAGCTGTTCATAGGCGCCGATCTCCTCATCGGCGAGCTTGATGTCGTCGACAACGATATCCGGCTCGATGCCCTTCTCGTGGATATTCTCCCCTTCGGGGGTGTAGTAGTGGGCGGTGGTCACCTGGGCAAAGCCCTCGCCGAAGCGGAAGACGTCCTGCACGATGCCCTTGCCGAAGGTTTTGCTGCCGATCAGGGTCGCACGCCCGTTCTGCTGCATCGCTGCTGCGAAAATCTCTGCCGACGAGGCTGACCCGCCATTGACGAGGATGACGATGGGCAGTTCGGCGGAGAAGGCCGCTTTGCCGGTGGAGAGGTAGCGCTGGTCGCGCTTGGTCCCCTTGCGGGCCTGGATGGTGACAATCTTCGCCCCGTCCTCGAGGAAGATGTTGGCTGACTGCAGTGCCCCGTCGACGGCTCCTCCGCTGTTGTTGCGTTCATCGATGATCAGACCGACGACCCCCTGGTCCTGGAGCTTGCGCACATGTTCGAGCATCTGCACCCCCGTCTGGGGGCTGAACTCGCTCAACGCGATGTAGCCGATGTCCCCTTCGATGACCCCGCTATCCACCGTGGGGGTGGTGATGCGCTCGCGCACCAGCGTCAAATCGAAGGAGGTTCCTCCGCGATAGACCGTCACGGTGACCGAGGTGTTGGGTTCACCCTTGAGCTTGCCGCTCGCCTCATAGCTGTTCAGGTCATCCACCTCTTCACCATCGATGTGGCTGATGAGGTCGCCTGCCAACAACCCAGCCCGTTGAGCAGGTGATCCGGGGAAGGGACTGACGATTGTGATCATGTAGGTCGACGGGTCGGCTGGATCCTTGCTCTCCGGGCTGGGTTTGCTCAGATACGTACCGATTCCCCCGTAGACGCCCGATGTCTCCTCCTGATACTCCTTTGCCTTGGTGGGGGGGATGTAGAAGGAGTATGGATCCTCCAGTGACGCGATGAGCGCACTGGCCAGGTCGTTGAACATTTTGGTACGGTCGATCTCCTCGATGTAGATGGAGTCGACGTAGCGGTAGAGACGCTCCAGGGACGCAAGGTCACTGCCGATTGCATCGATAGTGCGGTCGCTTGAGAATAGGGAGCCGGCTGGGGCTGCAAGCAACTGTTCAGCCGAGCCTCCCGCACAGAGCGGCAGCAGTATCAAAAACGCTATTAGGAACAGGCCAAGCCTTTTGATGGTACTTCTTCTCATAGGGAAAATATACCGCATTGATACGGAAAGGGCTACTGCGCGCACCCTTGACCGGAGTACTCTGTCACACTAAACTTGCCCCATGACCCAATTTATCACCTTCCCCACCTGGATTAGAGCAGAGATTATCCCCTCTCTCCCCATCAGATGGTACGGTTTGATGTACGTGGTCGCCTTTATCATTGCCTACCTGCTGATCAGGGTGCAGGCGCGGCGGGGGGAGGTGGTGCTGGACAAGGACGGGACGATGAACGTGGTGCTCTACTGCGTCTTTGGCCTGATCATCGGCGCCCGCCTCTTCAGTGTTCTCTTCTACGACGGCTCGACCTACTACTGGACCCATCCCCACATGATCTTCTGGCCCTTCCGGGACGGGCGCTTGGTCGGCCTGCCGGGCATGAGCTACCACGGTGGCCTCGTGGGGGCCGCCATCGGTTGCTGGATCTACGCCAAGCGCAATAAAACCGACTTCCTCACCCTCGCCGACACCATCGCCTTTGCCTCCCCGCTCGGCTACACCTTCGGCCGGCTCGGCAACTTCATCAACGGTGAGCTCTTCGGGCGGGTCTCGACCGCCCCGTGGGCGATTGTCTTTCCCGACGCCCCACGATTTTCGACCAACTACGCCTGGGTGCGGGAGATCGCCGACCAGCTGGGCATCGCCTACCAGAGTGGCCAGCTGGTCAACCTGCCGCGCCACCCCAGCCAGCTCTACGAGGCGTTCTTCGAGGGCATCCTGCTCTTTCTCTTCTTGTGGTTCGTCATCCGCCCGAGAAGAACCAAAAATCCTGCCGGCATGGGGGTCGCCTGGTATGTCATTGGCTATGGGACGGTGCGCTTCTTCCTCGAGTACCTGCGCGCCCCCGATGAACACCTCGGCTACATCCTGGCCTTCGGCAAGGAGAGCGATACCATCGCCCTCTTCCAATCGCCGCTCAACGTCTCTCTTGGCCAGCTCTTCTGTCTCGCCATGATCGCCTTCGGCGTTCTCTTCGCCCTTCTCCTTCATCACCGCCACAAGGAGGCTTGAATGCCAACTATCAATGAACGGGTGGCGCTTTTGCGCTCACAGCTTGCCCAGCACAACCTCGATGCGTGGATCATCAACGGCACCGACTCCCATCAAAGCGAATACGTCGCTGCCCGTTGGAAGAGCCGGGCGTGGATCAGTGGCTTTACCGGTAGCGCCGGCTCGGTCCTCATCACCGCAACCGAGGCGTTGCTCTGGGTCGATTCACGCTACTTCATCCAAGCCGAAGCGCAGATCGCCGGTACCGAGTTCGCAATGATGAAGATCGATACACCGGGCTCCCTTGATATGAACACCTATATCACGCAGCATCTCAAGGCCGGCCAACGGGTCGGCATTGCCGCCGAGACGCTGACCATCAGCGCCAAGGGCACCATCGAGACCACCTTGGGCAATACCATTGAGCTGGTGGCCACAGACGACCTGCTCGATGCCATCTGGAGCGACCGCCCGGCGGTACCCACCTCTCTCGCAATCCAGCTTTCAGATGACCTTGCCGGTTTTTCACCAGCACAGAAGCTTACGATGGTACGAGCCGCCCTCGCCCAGCGAGAGGCGGACTGGACGATCATCTCAAGCCTCGATGACATCGCCTGGCTTACCAACCTCAGGGCAGGGGATGTGAACTACAACCCGGTCTTCTACTCCTACGCACTGGTGGGGAAGGAGAGGGCGTGGCTCTTCACCGATCCTGCTCGCTTCTCAGGCGAAATCTCCACTTCTTTGATGACCTCATTTACCCTCGAGACATATGAACGTATTACCGAAGTCCTGAAAGAGGTTATCAAAGAGGGTGATCGGGTCTACTTGAACCCGGAGCGAACCTCCGTGATGATCGCCGATGCAATACCAAGTGGCCACTATGTCACCGGACGCGACTTCACCACCGATTTGAAGGCGAGCAAGAACGAGACCGAGCTGGAAGGGATGCGGCGTGCCCACCTGCTTGACGGGGTAGCGCTGGTCAACTTCCTCGCCAAGCTCGACACCAAGGGAGGTACGTATACCGAGATCGAGATTGCCGAACGCCTGGTGAGCGAACGCGAGCGCTCAGCCGAGTACCTCGGCCCCTCCTTCGCTCCGATTTCCGGGTGGGGTGAGCATGGGGCGTTGCCCCACTACGACGCCACCGAAGCGAGCAACGCCACCATCGAGGGTGACGGCCTGCTCGTCTTGGACACCGGTGGCCACTACCGAAGCGGCATGACTGACGTGACGCGGACCATCCTCTTTGGAGACGCCACCGAGGAGCAGAGGAGTGACTACACCCTGGTGTTGAAGGGCAACCTTGCGCTCGCTGGTGCACGCTTTCCTGAGGGAACGTGCGGCTACCAGCTCGATGTGCTGGCCCGTCAGTTTCTCTGGCAGCAGGGGCTTGCATACCACCACGGCACTGGCCACGGCATCGGCTTTAGGCTCAACGTCCACGAGGGGCCGCACTCCATCAGCCCTAAGCCGATAGCGGTACCGCTGAAGAAGGGCATGATCATCAGCGATGAGCCGGGTCTCTACCGTGAGGGCAAACACGGTATCCGCATCGAGAACATCGTTGCGGTGCAGGAGGATGGCACCGGTGAATTCGGTACGTTCCTGAGCTTTGAAGTATTGACCATCTGTCCGTTTGAACGCACATTGATAGTGAAGGAGTTGCTCAGTGAGACAGAGGTGGCAATGGTCGATGCCTACCACCGATGGGTCTTTGAGGAGCTCAAGGAGTTGGTGGACGAGAGTGCGCTGGCCTACCTCAGGCAGGCAACCTCCCCCCTCTGACGAAGGAGCATACCGTAATGGTTACAGCATTGAAGAAGATGGGAAAGATTTCCCGCAAAGGCCCGGTTGTCCTTATCATCATGGATGGCGTGGGCTTTGGAAAATACAAAGAAGGTGACGGGGTTGCCGCCGCCATGACCGGAAACCTGGACAAGCTCTACAAGGCCAATCCCTGGACAAAGCTGAAGGCACACGGCCTCGCCGTCGGACTTCCCAGTGACGAGGATATGGGCAACAGCGAGGTTGGTCACAACGCCATCGGCTGTGGGCGGGTCTTCAGCCAGGGGGCGAAGCTGGTCAACAGCTCGATCGAGAGCCGGGCGATGTTCGATGGGGCAATCTGGAAGAAGCTGGTGGCCAACACCAAGGAGCATGATTCGACGCTCCACTTCATCGGCCTGCTCAGCGACGGAAACGTCCACTCCCACATCAACAACCTCAAGGCGATGGTCGCCGAAGCGAAGGGAGAGGGGGTGAAGCGGGTGCGGATCCACGCATTGCTCGATGGGCGTGATGTCGGGGAGCTCAGCGCACTAGAGTACTTCCTCCCCTTCGAGGCGTTCCTCGCCTCGCTCAATGATGAACACTTTGATGCCAAGATCGCCAGTGGTGGTGGGCGGATGGTCATCACGATGGATCGGTACAACGCCAACTGGAAGATGGTCCAACGTGGGTGGCAGACCCATGTTCTCGGCGAAGGTCGGCTCTTCGAGAGTGCAGAAGAGGCCATCGAGACACTGAGGGCGGAGAGTGGGGCCATCGACCAGGATCTGCCGCCGTTCGTCATCGCCAAGGATGGCAAGCCGGTGGGGACCATCGAGGATGGAGACAGCGTCATCCTCTTCAACTTCCGCGGTGACCGTGCCCTCGAGCTGACCAAGGCCTTCGAGGCCGAGCACCTCGAGGAGTTTGACAGAAAACGATACCCCAAGGTCGAGTACGCCGGCATGATGGAGTACGATGGTGACCTCCACGTTCCCAAACAGTACCTGGTCTCCCCTCCGGCGATTGACCGGACCCTGGCCGAGTACCTCTGTGCGTCGAACATCCGCCAGTTCTCCATCAGTGAGACGCAGAAGTTCGGCCACATCACCTACTTCTTCAACGGAAACCGTACCGGCAAGTTCAACGATGCACTTGAAGAGTACGTCGAGGTTCCCAGTGACATCGTCCCCTTTGAGGAGCGGCCGTGGATGAAGTGTGCTGAGATCGCCGACCGGGTCGTAGCCGAGGTGGAGAGCGGGAAGTGGGATCTCATCAAGCTCAACTTCCCCAACGGAGACATGGTCGGGCACACCGGCGTCTTCCAGGCGGTGGTCTGTGCGATGGAGGGGATGGACCTGCAGATCGGTCGGATCGCCAAGGCGGTCGAGGCAGCCGGTGGCGTCATGATCCTCAGCGCCGACCACGGCAACGCTGACGACATGTTCGAGCATGGTAAGGATGGCAGCGTCCTCCACAAGGGCAACGGTGACCCGCAGGCCAAGACGAGCCACTCGCTCAACCCGGTTCCCTGCATCATCGTCGACTATGGCTACAACGGCGAGTACTCCAAGACCCTCAACGAGGGACTGGGCATCAGCAGCCTCGCGGCGACGATGATGAACCTGCTCGACTTTGAGGCGCCTGCCGACTACGACAAATCGATCATCACGATGAATTGATTCATGTACCCAAACAAGGAGCCTTCGGGCTCCTTGTTCCACGGTATCAGTGATGGATGAAATGCAGACAATTAGGAATTAAACGGAGGAGTCTGTCAGATCTGCGATACTACTATCAATGCCAAATCGAACATTGCAAGCTGTGCCTCATGTTCCTTCTCCGAACCAAGTATCAAATTGTTCCAATTGCCTGACTCCAAGATATCGCCTTCAAAGAGGAACATATAAAGATTAAGCTTTCTGTAATCGCAAATAGCCTGAAGCCCAGCACACTCCATCTCAACTGATATGCATCCTTCAGCTCTCCTCTTGTTGCAGTTGTTGACAGTCTCTCTGTAAATAGCATCAGTAGTCCATGTTTTGCCCATGATAGTAGGTATTCCTGAATCGTGTAGGATCTTCGATACCTTCCTTGCATTAACAACATCGATAAAATCAGCAGGAGGAGCCAGATGATAGGAAAAGCCTTCATCCCTATATGCTTGGTTTGGGACAATCACTTTTCCCTTTGTTATGTCATGTTGAAGGGAGCCGCATGAACCAAATACAATAAAGTCCGTAGCTCCCGTGATGTAATTGACCTCATCCATCACAGTGCCAGCTATTGCAGAGCCGATAGGGGAAAGATAGATAAGTATTTTCACTCCATTGTGGATGAAAGAGTATATGGGAATAGCACCATTGGCTGTGCCAGCCTCAGCTTCGCGAGTACATTTGATTCTCTTCTGGATGGCTCTGAATGCCTTACCACTGAATGTGACAATGCATTTTTTAGCAATCTTCATCGGCTTATAAAAGCTACTTGGATTAATCAACGCCTCAGATTCATCATAGCTATCGATAATACTCATGTACATCCTCGGAGAATCGGTTGATGAGATTGTATCCTTTTGAGAGGCTTGTCTCGCCTTTGAATTCTATGTAATCCCTAAATGAGGAACGATTGAAGAGGTAATCAAGCAGATACGATACCATAAGGTCCTTCTCGACAATCGCTTCAGGAAGTCTCCTCTTGTGGGCAGCAAGAGTGATTACCTCTTCAATGTCTTCTGTATTGTTGTTGAGGAATCTGATCATTTGTTGCCTCCCCTATCTTTTTCAGACATTCGTAAACCCAACTGGTAGCATTCATGCCTTCTTCGAGTGTTGCTTTCTTCTCCTCTGCTGAGAGAACCGATTTGAGTCTGTCGATATCATCCTCGGTGATAGCATCCTTACCTATGGCTTTCAATGCCTGAACCACCAGTGAGGTCTTCTGTGACATCCCTTTTATATCTTTGCTCTTGGTCGTCTTGAACGTAAGCGTTCTTTCGTTGACATCATAGCTTCTATACGGGCCATCGCTTAGATACTCAAATGTAGCCGGCATTTGATCAGAAAGCCTTAGGATATTGAGATTGTGCTCTCCTGAAGGGACGATAGACCAACAAAATTTTCTTGCAAGAGCATATGCAACGGAAGTCATAGAAGGATAGACAATCTCCCCTGTGAGCTTTGATATCCTTCTTTTTGCATATAATCCATCAAGTATCCTGATAAGCCTGTCTGCTTTCTCCATTCTCTGGATTGACTTTTTGACGGTCCCATACGATCCAATATCCAGGAAATCCTGGACTGAGAACACAGAGTCAATCCTATAGGAATCAATTCTTTTAGCAATGAGTCGATGGACACTCATCATACACAGCCTCCAAGCATCCCCAAATATTTATTACTTTGGGGACAAAATCAAGATTATTACACATTGCGTGATCCATATGTTCCCGCTGATTAGCATAGGCTGGTTCAGCGACGGACCTCTGTGTATTCGCGATTGCTGGATCAAATTTTCCATAGTCGATGTAGTACAGTAAGATTTACACTCGGTAGTCATCACCACGCACTCCGGTGACCATCTATTTTTGAAGTTGACAATAGTTGACAATTGATAGTAGTATATACCTGTATGAAAGATCGGAAACTGCACCTTGAGAACATCAGCAAGGCAATGGAAAATGTCGGATTCAACCAAGCCGCCTTGGCAAGAAGCCTTGCGGTATCACGTGAGACGGTATCCAAATGGCTGAGTGGAAGTGCCATGCCGCGACCTGAAAAGCTTTTACAATTGTCACGAACGTTACACCTGAAATTTCATGACTTGGTGTTGGCCTCGGCGCCTGTATCGCCTGTAATCGCATTTCGGACGAACAAAAAGAAGAAAATCACTGAAGAGAAAACAATCAATGCCAAAGATATGGCGGAGGTTCTCTCCATCATCTCTCCCTATTGCAAGAGCTCCGTATTCTCCCCTGTCTTCAGGCAACAGCCGACCCTGGAATATGATTATATCCAAGCTGTTGCCCATGAAGTGCGAGTACTGCTGCATCCCAAAGATGGTGTCGTTGATGTTGACTGCATCCTGAACCTGTATGCTGATTTTACTGTCGTACTCATTCCTGTTCTCTGGGGCATCAACGGAGACAACGGCTTGTATATTCATCTTCCCCATCAGAATATGACCTTTGTGTATCTGAACATCGAGAAGCCGCTGGTGGATGTGTCTTTTTGGGCTCTTCATGAGCTGGCACACGCTATGACAAAATCCATGCTATCGCATGATGCAGAGACCTTTGCCGACCACCTTTCTGCGGCTGTGCTGTTCCCAAAAGAACTGGCACGTGCTTCTTACCATGAGATGGATGCCATCGGTTCGATTGCAGGAAAGGTGCAACGGATTAACGAGATCGGGTTGAAGCAGATGATTTCCCCGTTCACGGTGTTGGGGGAGATGAACAAATATGCAGCGCACGCACAGCTTGTGCCTATCGATGTCGAGATCGGTGGGGCGGCAACCAATCTTGCAAAAGCCATCGGACTGTATCGTGACAAGCTTTTCAACGACATCCCTACAGCTGAGGAGTATGTGAGAGTGTGCACAAGCACTTTGAATGCATCAATCTTTCCTGCCATTACAGAATATCTTCATGAGACCGGTGCTGATGTGGGCATCGTGCAACGATTGTTGAACATACCAATCGCCGATGCGAAAGGAGTGCACAAGGTCCTTGTCAATCAAAAAAGGAATCCTTCTTGATACAAATGCATATCTTCGTCTTGCAGACAATCTTCATCCTCTCCTTTCAAGGACGTTCGGGACAGATCCGGTATTCGAACTGAAAATTCTCGGTGGGACCATTGGGGAGTACAACTACCAAAGCAGACTGAAATCAAAGTTTGATTGGGTGATGAGCGGTAGGCATGTAGACGATCGAAGGCGTGGGGTATTGAGACTGAACAGCATGGGCGAAGAAGCGGTAAATGATATATGGCAATTCATTTTGTCGGAGAGTCATGAGAGGGCACCATATTGTTCGCGTTTCGATATTCGTTGCCTCGCCACGGCCTATGAGCTTGGACTCACCCTTGTAACCGATGATCGACCGTTACGTTTGCTTGCCAAGGACTATGAAGTGGAATGCC
>JALOBD010000174.1 GCA_023228445.1 Sphaerochaeta sp.
ACGATTACCTCAGTGATGGTATAGCCTTTGTAGTCGAAGGTTCTCCCTTCTCGTGGCTTCTTTCGATTGTCACAAAAGCTCAGCAGGTACCCACTCTCATGGCCTTGGCTCTTCAAATACCCAACCAATTGGTCATAGGCATCGTGTGCAGCACTCTGTCCGTGCCACACCTTCAATTCGACGATGTAGCTCTCCCTACCATAGAACACCATGATATCCATCCGCCGACTTCCACGCGTCTGTGGTTCAACCACATAATGACCCATCCCATTGATGATGGGCTTGAGGAAACTGAGAAAGAGAAGCCGTCCTTCCCGCTCGATGAAGGAGCCATCTTCATCACGGTATTCGGATTGTAAAAATGATGCAAACCGTTCAAGGACCCGGGCCATATCCAGTGTTCCATTCGTTAAAAAGGCTGAACCGCTCTCCGAGACAAAGTGATTGACCCGTTTCCTGACATCGGATGTGGAGATGTAATAATTTAGAATTACCGTTTCGAACACGATGTTGGAGACGGCGACCTTCCCCTCATGATCCTTGAGAATGCCAAACATGAGTCCGAGGTCAATATCTGGGTTGCGCAATTCAAATGGTACCAATGCTCCATCAAGGAGAATAGCTTTGACCATAGATCCGAAGGAGGGAAAGTTCACTAGATTCTTGATGACGTCATCGAATAAGGTATTATTCGTCTTCAAGATACGCTTCTCTGCTTCATCAACGCCGTCGATCGTCCATGGTAGACGATCCTCATCGATGCGTTTGCAGAGAAGGCTGACCAAAAACGGATATCCGCCGGTATAGTAGTTCAACCGGGATGATATTGTTGGGATATCCATTCCCGTCTGGTTATGATTCTCATACTCGGTGAGCATCGTGGCAATCTCGGCGCTTGAGAAGCTCATGTCTACATCAAACGGGGTTGCAATATTCCAAGGACTGTTATAGTTGTGGTTTGCCTCGGGGCGAATTTTTGTTCTCAGGTTTTTTATATCATGCACGCCGGCAAGAATGACACTCTGGAACGTGAGTTGAGGATTCTTCTGTGTGTTTCTTCTGATATATTGGTCGCGAAGCCAACCCAAGAAGGTCAGGAATAACTGGTTGTCACCGGCGTTGTCAACTTCATCGATAATCAGGACTACAGGTTTTCCCGCTTGGAGACATAGCTCGGTGGTTCGCCTTCCCAAGTCCTTCAATGGAAAGCGGTCGTTTATGCTCTGTTCGAAGAGATATGCCAACTCTGTATGTTGTTCGATCAACATGTGGTAAAAATCATCCCTCAGTCCATCGGCAAGAATTTCTAGGGACGCGAAGTATTCGTCCTTACCCTCGAAGCTGATTTTGAGCACAATGTGTGTCCCGGCCAGTCGTTGATAGAGGAGTTCGAGCGTAGTGGTCTTGCCATATTGACGAGCACGGTTGATGATGAAGTATTCACCAGCATCAACATATTCGGTTACGATACGGTCTACTTTGGCGTTGGTGTCCACCATGTAATGAGTAGCGGGGATGCAAGGGCCTGTGACATTGAAATATTTGTGTTGCATCATGAAACAACTCCCTCTCATCGATCGTCAAGAATCCCACTCATTGCACCTAGTGTAGCATTGAACGATATGTTGCTCAATCCAACTGAACCAATCATCGATGGAGACATCACGGTCCACCCTCTTGCCTTCTGTGGAACTCCACTGCCTCCATCCTGTTGCCAGTCATCGAGATGACACGGAACGTACCGAGGGGAGTAGAGAGTGCATCCCCCTCCTGGGGGATGGCGCCGCTCTGTTCGAGCAGGTAGGCTGCCACCGTCGAGTTCTTGTGGTGGTCTCCATCAAGGTCAAGGTCGTCGACGAGCTGCTGGAGGGGGGTGTCGGCCATGACCAGGAAGACTCCCGGCTCGTCATCCCGTTCAACGATCCGGTCTATGTGGCGAGCCTCATGTTCGTCAAAGAGCTCGCCGAAGAGCTGTTCGGCCACATCTTCCATCGTCACCACCCCCGAGAAGCCACCGTACTCATCGAGGACGATGGCCTGTTGCAGCTTGTCCTTCTTGAAGCGGTAGAAGACATCGTCGAGGTGCATCTGCTCGGGGATGAAGACCGGGCGGCGCACCAATGACGAGAGCGGTCTCTCCATCTTCCCCTTCAACTGGGCGCGCAGCACATCGCGCATCAAGAGGATGCCGCTGATGTTCTCCTCGTTCTCGTGGTAGACCGGGATGCGGCTATAGCCCGACTTCACGATGGCCTCATAGCACTCGGAGAGCAGGCGCTCGTCGCTCAGGCGAAAGACATTGGTGCGGTGGGTCATGATGGTCCGCACCTGCGTCTTGGAGAAGTGGATGGCCCGCTCGATCAAGTCGCTCTCATACTGGTCGACCAATCCCACATCCTCGGCGACATCGACCATCAGGCGCATCCCCTCGTGCGTCACATCCGGTTCAGCCTGGGAGGAGAAGAGGCGTGTGATGGCTCCCGAGAAGAGGCGCAGCAGCCAGACCAATGGAAAGAGGATGGCCGAGAAGATACGGATCGGCCACGCCATGAAGATGGCGATCTTCATGCTGTGGGCGAGCGCGAGTTGCTTGGGGGTGATCTCCCCGAAGACGAGGATGACCAACGTGAGCACGCCAGTTGCCAAGCCGACAGCGGTGTTGCCAAAGAGGTCGATGGCATAGGTGGTCGTCAGCGCGCTGGCGCTGAGGTTGACGATGTTGTTGCCCACCAGGACGGTGGTCAACAGCCGGTCCCGGTCTTTCAATAGGCCGAAGGCGATGCGGCTGCTCCTGCCCTTGCGTCCCTCAAGGGCCTTCAGTTGAAGGAAAGAGAGGGAGGTATAGGCGGTCTCGGTGGCACTGAAGAGCGAGGAGAGGAAGAGCAGGACGAGGATGGCCGCAAGCTGTGCATTCATGACAGCCTCAAGCCTTTGGAGTTTTTACACGACAGGGGGTCTTCCATAACGGTTTTAGTATAGCAACAGAAAGATTGTGCAGGCAAGTAAAAGCACCAGAGAAAGAAGCCGGGTCCGTCGCCCTGCACGCCTGAGCCTGCTGGCATTGAAGCCACAGAAGGGGTAGAAGGAGAAGAGGGTATCGAGCAGGAGGAGGAGCAGGGTGTAGGCGTTGGGGATGATCACACAGAGGAGGGCGAGGGCGCAATTGGAGAGCAACGCCATCTGCGAGAGCAGACCACTGTGCTCTTTCAACGACCAGTGGCTGCCTCTGATGTAGACGTTGCCTGGTACGGGGAAGGGCAGACCAAGCAAGAGGGGGGCCAAAAGAGCGGTAAGATAAGCGGTGTCCCACCCCAGGTAGGTAACCTCTGCCTTCGTCCTGGCGGCCACCGCCATCTGGCTTCCTGTCCTGGCCACGAGCGAGAGGACGATACCCGCCACCAGTAGCCGGGTGTCCTGCACGAAGGCAAAGCCCAGCAACGCGGGGATGTTCCACTCCAGGATGATGGGCAGGGCGAGGAGCAGATTGGCAGCGAGGGTGGCCAAGAGTGCCTTGCTACCCTTAGGATGCGGCGTTTGCTTTGAGCCGTCGAGGCTCCGGTGCCAGAGGAAGTAACCCATGTCGAAGAAGCGGGAAGCGTGGCGGTAGACGGTGGGAAGACCGCTTCCAAAGCGCTTGATCTGTGCTCTCAGCCCCATGCGGGAGAAGAGTGCCCGTTCAAGCTGCTTGAAGGAGGCGGGGTTGTCCCCCTCGACACAGCCTGCCATGTCGGTGCACCCCATGTCACGGAGAAAGGGGATCGCTGCTTCGAGCAAGAGGCCTGCCAACCCCTTGCCCCGGTGATCTTGGGCGGTGTAGAGCCAGCCCAGATAGCCCATCTTGACCCGTCTATTGACCACAAAGACATCGAGGTTGAGACCGGCCACCACCCGATCATTGCAGGTTACGATGAGCGTGGTGGGGGTGTGGAGGAAGAAGATGGGGGAGAGGCTCTTCTCGAAGGAGGCGGCCATGAGCGCCTCAACCTCACCCCGCTGCTCCTCCTGCATCACGGTGACGACGTATCCGCTCATAGCAGGCGCACCATCTCGCTTTGGAGAGCGAAGCGTTCAAAGCCAAGACCCTCGAGGGAGGAGGAAACCACCGTATCCCTCTCATCGACATTGATGACTCGTACTTCCTTGGCTTCCATCATCTGGGCGCATGTAATGATGACCTCTTTTGTCGTTAAGATATCACAATTATCATCATTGAGTACAATTTGGGCTATCGAACCACGCTTCGGATGGAATGCCACCGATCCAAGGAAAGAAGAGGAGCGCAGCAGCGAGCCATGGGTATAGCCGCCTTGGGCGATGGACCGGGTCTGGTTCTGCCAGCTTGGTTTGTAGCGGGGAACTGCATCAAACG
>JALOBD010000175.1 GCA_023228445.1 Sphaerochaeta sp.
CGGAGGGACGGGTGGCCATCACGATCGCGGACAATGGCGTTGGCTTTCCCAAGGAAGCACTGCCGGCAAACCTCGACGAGCTTGCCGACTCGGGACACGTTGGAGTATATAATGTATATCGCAGGTTGGTCCTCACCTATGGGGATGACCTCTTCTTCTCCATCAAGAGCACGGTCGGCAAGGGAACGGTGGTGAACATCTCCTTCCAGGTGGATGAGAGGCAAAGGAGCGGGTTATGAACTATACAGTGGTCTTTGTCGAAGATGAACAGATTGTACGTGAGGAGATCGTCGCCTCGGTGCGATGGGAGCTGTTGGGCCTCTCGCTGGTGGGAACAGCAGCCGACGGTCTTGAAGGCGAAGAGATGATCAAGGCGCTGGAGCCGGACATCGTCATCACTGACATCCGCCTGCCGGCCCAAAGCGGGCTGGAGATGCTGGCCAAGTGCCCGGTCAACCACGCCATCATCCTCACCGGCCACACCGACTTCTCCTACATGAAGCAGGCCATCCGCCTGGGAGTCTTCGACTACCTGCTCAAGCCGGTCGACGACGAGGAGCTGGAGGAGACGCTCTCCCTGCTCATCAAGAAGATCCAGGAGGAGGAGCGCGACTATGAGACGTTGCGCACCAAGGCGAGCACCAAGGGAGAACTCATCCCACTGCCCAAGAACATGGGCAACCACGTCGTGGACGCCACCATCGGCTACATCGGGGCCAACTATGCAAGTCCGGTGGGACTGCAGGAGGCAGCCGCCTACCTGGAGCTCTCCGAAAGTCACCTCTCCCGCCTCTTCAAGGAGGTCACCGGCCTAAACTTCCTGCAGTACCTCAACGCCTGGCGGGTGAACAAGAGTGTCGACCTGATGGCCGACCCCAAGAGGAACATCGCCGAGATCGCCCTCGCCTGTGGCTTCCCCACCCCCGGCTACTTCGCCAAGATCTTCAAGCGCTTCACCGGCAAGACCCCGAGCCAGTTCCGCGATGAACAGGGCAGCTCACCGGAGGAGGGCGAAGGCTGAGGCGAGCCGCTCGCTCGCCCGGGCACCCGGTACATCCGCGTAGAGCAGGCTCGCAAGACCCATCCTCCGTGCAGCCATCACATTCGTTTCGCTGTCGTCGATAAAGTACGCCTGGGCACCATCGACTGCCTCGGCATCGAGGATCAAGTGGTGGAATCGTTTTTTTGGCTTGGCACAGCCTAAGATGTGGCTGGCGTAGGTCGCATCGAAGAGGTCGAGCACCCCCATCCCTTTGAGGATGTTCCAGTGGCTGTCGATGGTATTCGAGGCACAGACCACCCGCACCCCGCTTGACCGCAACTTCGCGATGAGGCGGACCATCTCGTCGTTTACAACCGGCTCGAATGCATCTAAGAAGGGGTTGCCCGTCACGTCGATGCCAAAGTGCTCGGCTGCCCGCTGCCAGTACTGCTCCTCTGAGATGGCACCCTCCATGAGGGGGAACTCGTAGTGCCGATAGTCGGTGAAGAACTGCTCGCGCTCCAGCGCGTAGCGGCGGGCTATCTTGCCGAGCATGGTGATATTCTTGACCACCACCCCGCCTAGGTCGAAGAGCACCAGAGCAAGATGCTCGGGAAGCGGGTCATCGTACCAGCTCATCTGCAGCAGCACATCACGCCGTGTGCACGCATCGTCAGCCAGAAGGCTTCCCATCCCCGCCTCTTCGGCCTCGATGAGCCGGTCCTCGCTGCCGCTTACGGCCAGGATCCGGCCAAGGTGCGTGCCGCTTCCCTGGATGGGCAGCGCGACAAGATGCGGGAGGCCATCGATGAGGGGATGGTCTCTCTTGAGGTCGGTTGCGATGATATCGTACATACTACCCCTTTCGTGACTCGTAGACCGACGAGCCACCGATGAAGTACTTGGTCAGGCTCATGAAGAGGATGAACATCGGCAGGCTGGCGATGAACGCGGCTGCCATCATCGCCCCCTCGTCGGTCGCCTTCTCCTCGGCGAACGCCGAGATGTACTGGGGGATGGTCTTCATCTTCGCGCTCTGGCTGACCAAGAGCGGCCAGAGCAGGTTGTCCCATTGGCTGCGGAAGGAGAGGATCGAGAGGGTCGCGATGACCGGCTTGCAGTTGGGCAACACGATCTTGGCATAGATGCCGAACTCGCCCATCCCGTCGACGCGGGCGGCGTCGAGGAACTCGGTGGGAAAGGTCGTCAGGTACTGTCGCATCTGGAAGATGCCGAAGGCGCTGACGAGGAAGGGCAGGATCAGGCCGACGTAGGTGTTCTGGATGCGCAGCATCGTCACCACCATGTAGAGCGGAATCATGATGGTCTCAAAGGGGATCATCATCGTGCCCATGATCATCATGAAGACCGTGTTGCGGCCCCGAAAGTTAAACTTCGCCAGGCCATAGCCGGTGAGGCTGCCGAGCAGCACCGTGGTGACGGCCACCGAGGTGGAGACGACCAGCGAGTTGAGGATGTTGCGCAAGAAGATGTAGTTGTTGTCCAGCCCCTTGATGGCCTTGGAGAAGTTGATCCAGTTGATGCCCTCCGGGATCCAGGTAAACGGCATGCGCAGGATCTGGCGGCTGGTCATCATCGAGCTGGTGACCATGAAGAGGATCGGCATCAGGGTGAAGAGGAGCATGACGATCAGCACGACCACCGTGATGGTCTTCGCTGCGATGTTGTTGCGTTCGATCTGCATCTCCCCTCCTAGTAGTCGACGTTCTCGCTCTTGGTCGTCCTGAACTGCAGGAGGGTCAAGAGCATCATCATGATGAAGAGCACCACGCTCATCGCACTGGCTCGGCTCAGGTACTGCTCCTGGATGCCGGTGATGTAGATGTTGAATGTGATGACGTTGATGGGCGCGCGGGGCGCTCCATTGGTGTAGAGCATGTACTGTGTGGAGAAGGTCTTCAGGCACTGCAGCATCGACATGACGGAGACGAGGACCACCGTCGGCTTGAGCAGCGGCAGGGTGATGCGCCAGAAGGTCTGGTTCTTGTTCGCCCCGTCGATGATCGCCGCCTCATAGATCGTCGGCGGGATCGAGGCGAGGCCGGTGATGAAGAGGATGACAAAATAGCCGATGTACTTCCAAAAGTAGATGATCATCGTCGACACCTGCTCCATGGTGGGGTCGACGAGCCACTTGCGGTCGATGCCGGGGGTCCGCATCAGGGCGTTGAGCCACTGGTTTCCCAACCCCCTCGGATCGAAAATAATCATCCAGATCGACGCGGCGACGACACTGGAGAGGACGGCGGGGGCATAGTAGGAAATCTGCAGAAACTTCTTGGCCTTGGAGCTGCTCAGATTGCTGATGAACACAGCCAGAATGAGGCTGAGCACCAAGAGCGGGATGAAGGTGCCGAGGGTGAAGACGAGGGTCGCACGCAGACTATTGTAGAAGGAGAGGGGGTTGGATGCCCGCGCGACATCGAAGAGACGTACATAGTTTTCCAGGCCGACGAACAGTGGCTTGGCCCTGCTGAGAACCTTGCGGTTGAAGAAACTGGTGTAGAAGGCGTTGAGAATTGGATAGAAGTTGAAGAGCGAGAAGAAGAGGAGCGCCGGCAAGACAAAGAGGAACCCCCACCTGGCTTGCTTTTTCTCGATCCCCCGGTATTTTCTATTCCCCATGGTGTACTCCTGCCCTGTCAAGATGAGGCGGTCCTGCACACCTGCAGGACCGTCTCGGTTGTGCAGTCTCTACTGCTCGTCGATGATCTCCTGTACCGCTGCCCGAAGGGTGGCGAGCGCCTTCTCAGGACTCACGCCGCTGAGCATGACCGACTCGATCGCCTGGCGGATGTGCTGCTGGATCTGGGCGGAGTTCTCTCCGTAGTAGATCATGTGGGCACGGGCCATGTCGTCGATGAAGACCTGGCTGTACGGCATGTTCTTCAGCGTATCGCTGGCAAACAGCGCCTTGGTCGGCTGGATGATCGATCCACCGCGGGTCAGGTAGTCCTCACCGTGGGAGAGCATGAAACCGGCCAGCTTCCATGCGGCCTTCTGGACTGCCGGGTCGCTGTCGGCGTTCACCATGAAGAAGTGACCATAGTAGCACGCTGCCACGTTGCGAACGGCATTCTCAAAGACGGGGAACGGGATGACCATCCAATCCATGCTCTCATAGAACTCAGGATTGTCGCTCTTGATCCGAGCCTCTTGGTAGAGACCGGAGTGGGTCATGGCGATGTCGTTGTTGTCCTGGTTGAAGAGGTTGCGGGCATTCTTGTAGGTGGGAGAGCCGAGGTTTCGCCCCAGCGGTCCCCACTGCTGCATGAAGCGCAGGGCCCCGATCCAGGCATCGTC
>JALOBD010000177.1 GCA_023228445.1 Sphaerochaeta sp.
AGATACCACTTCTTCTCGAGCGTCAGTGGTTTTACAAAAATTGTCTTCATCTACTCATCCTGTCCTGCAAGGTGCTGCCTTGCGTGTGTTTTGTCCATCCTGGTTCGACCAGGACGTATGTTCAGGCATGCCATTTCCCATACGCGCGACCACGGCGGCCCATCGATTCATCAAGGCTGCCGCTCATCATCCTCTGAACACCCAAGAGCGCGGATCGGAGATTTCACCACCTTGACGAGCAAATCAAAGGCTGTTCCTCTCAGACGTTGGATGGGGCACTCCTCCCTGGGAAAGGCGGGAGGGTGGCAGAGGGGATTGTACCCTTCACACCGAGCCCGTGCAGCACACCGTCCGTGCGATCCGATCCTGCTGTGCAGCACAGCCTGGCTGTACTCTCAGAAGACCGTATGGTCAATGGCCTGCGGACCTGACGGCAGGGGAGAACTCCGTCGTTCACCCTGCAGCGGGTCGGCATTGCCATGGTTGCAAAAAAATCTTGTCACCCTGTCGGCGTCGTCAGAAGTCGACACGGACAACGACAGGCATTGTATAACCTTCGGTGCCTGTGTGTCTACCCTTCATCGACACCTCACTCACCGACCTTCTCGATGTCGGCGAACTTGGAGATGTATGTCGCCCGACTACCGCCGAAGAAGTTCACTTCGATGACCTCCTCACCATCGGCTCGTCGTTTTATGCTGACTACCTCCCCCTCCCCATACTGCTGGTTGTGGACCCGCTGGCCGATGGGAAAGAGCGGTGTATCACGATCAATCTCCTGATGCATCTGCTTCATGGCAAAGGTCTTTGCATCCCTGCCGAACCCCTGCTCGATGAGATTGCCCCCACCTCGTCCCCACTCGGTGCGGCTTCGCGGAGGGTCGTCTTGGCTGGTCCAGCCATTGGGGTACTCCTCGGGGGAACCGATGATGGTGAGCAATCGCTCATCGATCTCGTTGAGAAAGCGGCTCGGTTTCTGTTTGGTGGTCTTGCCCCAGAGCATCCGCCGCTTGGCACTGAGCATGAAGAGTTCCCGCTTCGCGCGGGTGAGGGCCACATAGAAGGTACGTCGCTCCTCCTCAAGGTCATCATCTCGTCCACCGTTGCGCCCAGGAAAGAGTCCCTCCTCCATCCCCACAACGAAGACGCGGTCAAACTCCAGTCCTTTGGTGTTGTGCATGGTGATCAGGGTCACTCCCGCCTCTTGGCTCGGATCGTGGTCGGCCAACGTGGTCCGGTCGAGGGCCAGCTGCTCCAAGAAGCCGAGAAAGCCCTCAAGGCTCTGATCCACTTGACCGATGGCGTTGACCAGCTCCCCGAGGTTCTGTGTCCGGAAGGTGCCGTTCTTCAGATCCTCACCTCTGTAGTGGGCCAACAGTCCGCTCTCGTCAAGCAGGTGGGTGGTCAGGTCGACCAGAGCACCCGACTCGAGCAGTCGGCGTGCCTCTTGGAAGGCGGTCATCAGGGGGCGTACACCATCGATCACCTTGGGTCCAAGCGCCCTCTGTTCACACGCCATGGCGAGCATGGCAAAAAGGTTGCCCTCCGCCTCCCTGTTGTACGAGAGGATCTTCTCGATGGCCGCCGGCCCGATCGATCGCGCTGGTTTGTTGATGATCCGCCGAAAGCTCACCTCATCGCGGCTGTTGGAGAGCAGGTAGAGCAGTGCCAGACCATCCTTGACCTCCTCGCGGTCGAAGAATTGCAGTGCCCCGACGACCTTGTACGGGATGCCCAGACGCTTGAAGCCCGCCTCGAAGGCGTGTGACTGCGCGTTGGTACGGTAGAGCACGGCGCTCTGGTCGTACCGTCGGTCGGATCTCAGGATCTGGGCAACGCGCTCCACCTCATCACGATCGTCCTGCACATAGTAGAGGGTGGGTTTGTCACCTATCTTCTTCTCTGTCCACAGCTCTTTGGGGTGGCGGCCCGTGTTTCGGCGGATGACCGCGTTGGCAACCTGGAGGATCGGCTCGGTGGAGCGATAGTTCTGCTCCAGCTTGATGGTCCGGGTATTGGCAAAGTGGGAGGGGAAGCTGAGGATGTTGGCCACCTCCGCCCCACGGAAGCGGTAGATCGATTGATCATCGTCGCCGACGACACAGACGAACGTGGAGGGGCCAACCAGATGCCTGAGTAGCGAGAACTGGGCGGCATTGGTATCCTGGTACTCATCGACGAGGATCATGGCAAACCGGCGATGGATGTAGGAACGCACACCCTCGCTCCTCTCCAACACCTTGATGGAGAGACCGATCAGGTCGGCGAAGTCGACGTTCCCCACCTCGCCGAGGCGCTCCTGGTAGCGGGTGAACATCGGACGAACCAAATCGTTCTGGCCTGTAAAGGGGAGGCGGCTCTTGGGACCGAGTCCCCGATCCTTCAGATATGAGATTGCGTTCATCACCGGCTTGAGGTCACTCTTCTTGTAGTCGGGAAAGCAGGAGGCGAGCAGCGACAGTGAATCTTCGTCATCGTAGATGGTGAAGCTCAGCTCAAGGCCGATCTCGGACCCAAAGCGCCTGAGAAGCCACGCGCCGAAGGAGTGGAAGGTGCGGATGACCACCTCGCCGGCATCACTTCTGCCATCGAGCATATCGACAACCCGCTCCTTCATCTCGTTGGCCGCCTTGTTGGTGAAGGTCACTGCCAGAATCTGGTGAGGGGGGATCTGTAGCGTCTCGATGGCGTAGGCGATTTTGGTGGTGATGACCCGCGTCTTGCCGCTGCCCGCCCCGGCGAGCACTAACAGGGGGCGGCTGTTCTCCAGCACCGCCTCACGCTGTGGGCCGTTGAGCTCGTCGAGCAGGGTTTGGATATCAGCCATGGGCTCCTCCTTCGATAGTGATCGCCTCAAGGTCCACGCCGTTGACCCGAGTGATGCCACAACGCACCACGCTCCCCGCAGTGAGGGCGCGGCCCATGACGACAACCAGGCCATCGACCTCCGGCGCTTGGGCCCAGCTGCGCCCGATGGCCAAGTCCTCACCTTCGATTATCTCTTCGATCAGGATATCCATCTCAGAGCCCACGAAGCGGGAGAGACGGCTCTCGGTGATTGGCCTCTGTACCTCTTCCAGGGCTTTCTGTCGACGTTTTGCTTCAGAAGCTGCCTCCGCATGGGCAATTTCGCCTCTCAGGTCGTAGGCACGGGTCCCCTCCTCGCGGCTGTAGACGAAGGAACCGACCCAATCCAGCTCTGCTTGCTTGAGAAAGTCGATGACCGTGCTGTACGCCTCTTCATCCTCTCCCGGATATCCCAAGAGGATCGTCGAACGCAGGACTGCGTTTGGAATCTCGCTTCGGATCGCCTTGATGAGGGCGAGGTGGCTCTCCTTGGTCCCCATCCGCCCCATGCTACGCAGGAGTGTGGTGTCGGCGTGCTGGAAGGGGATGTCGAAGTACGGCAGGACTTTGGGGTTTTCCTTGATGAAGGCAGGCAGTTCACTCGGGAAGGCATCGGGGTGGATGTAGAGCAGACGGATCGAGAAGTCACCTGGAAGCGCTACGAGGGCAGCGAGCAGGGTCATGAAGCGGCTCCCCTCCCCCTGCCAGTCGGTGCCGTAGGCAGCGAGGTCCTGGGCAATGAGGTTGAGCTCCTTGATCCCTGACTCCACGAGTGTGCTCGCTTCAGCGAGGATCTGGTCCATCGGGCGGCTGCGAAGGTTGCCACGGATCAACGGGATAGCACAGTAGGAACAGCGATGGTTGCACCCCTCGCTGATCTTCAGGTAGGCGCTGCCCGGGTAGTTGAAGAGCTCGTTTCGCTCATAGACATCGCCATTTGCATCAGCGTATGACGGGGTAGCGATGACCCGCTGCCCGTCAAAGACCTGGTTCACCACCTCGCCGATCTTGGAGAGGTCGCGGTTGCCAAAAATCGCTGAGGCTTCGGTGAGCTCAGAAGCAAGTTCATCCCGGTATCGTTCGGCCATACAACCGCTGAGGATGATCTTTGCCGTGGGGTTCGCCTCATAGAGTGAAAAGAACGCCGAGACCGACTCTTCGCGTGCCGACTCGATGAAACCGCAGGTGTTGACCAAGATCAGGTCAGCCTCTCCAGCATCCTCGGTGAGGGTGAAATCCCTGCTGAGCTGGGCGATCATGACCTCAGCATCGACTTGGTTCTTCGAACACCCTAAATTCTCCACATATACGCGTCTCATCGCTCTCTCACCCCCGGTTCGAGTGGCAGGATACCACAAACGGTGTCCATCTTCCTACCTCCCCGCGCCACGTTGGGTGAAAACCCGCTATGTATTTATGACAAAATCGGTTG
>JALOBD010000178.1 GCA_023228445.1 Sphaerochaeta sp.
CCTTGATGGTGTCGCAGCTCTTGATGACCGTTTGAGCGCCCACGTACCCATAGTAGCCGCGCCGCCGATCCATCGTGCGTTCGGTGAGCTCCTCAAAGGCGCGCATCAGGGCGCTGTCCTCGCGGTAGGTGCCCCAGAGGAAGGCATCGGAGGCGAGCATGCCGTCAAAGGGACGGATCGCCCTGCCACTGGCCTCGTTCATGACATCGATGGCGATGCGCACCTCTTCCCCCTCTCCCTCCTTGAGGATACCGCTGCCGAATTTTGCGTGGTTGGTCGCCTGCATCTCTCCGATCCGGTAGAGGATGACGTGGTCGCCGATGATGTAGTGGCTGAGATAGGTGCAGTCGAGGATGGCGCAGCCGCTGCCGATGTCGCAACTGATGATCCGGCTGTTGACGATGCCCACAGGGACGGCGAAATCATGGAAACTGACAATCTTGCGCCTGAGGGAGCCGATGCGTACCAAGCCATAAAACTCGGTGTTCCGCACCAAGGAGGGGTCGAAAACCTCGCTTACCAGCACATCGCTCCAGTTGGGACTGAAGTTGAGGTTGCGCTGGAGAGACTCGACCTCGTCGGGGCGCAGGGGACGGTATGACGTATTGTCCGCCCCCAGTTGCTTGTTGCGCAGGTAATACTCATCCTTGCCCTCAGGCAGGTAGGGAGCCGTGATGAAATCGTAACCAAAACGTGTGTGGTCGACAAGCGCCGCTTCATCTTTCATTCTCTGAGTATACCTATACTGTTTTGATAGCACAAGCGACTTGCTTCACGTGGTGGTATGCTCTATATTGAAAGCCGTATGGACGGCTATGATATATCTTCTCGGATGAAGCGCTTGATCAAGCTGGTGAACAAGGTCGCCATCACCGACCCGGAGGGACTGAGCGCTGCACATATCGAGGAGCTCAACGATATCTCGATTCCCAATAACCTCATCATCCGAAAGCTCTTGGGCAAGAGCGCGAAGAATATCACATCCAAGACCTTCATCATCCCCGTACAGGGGGGGATGATCAGCGGCTACCTCTTCGAGAAGCAGGCATCCAAGGAGATCAGCGACCTCACCCCCTTGATCATCTACTACCACGGCGGGGGGTGGGTATGGGGCAATATGGATCTCTACAACTTCCTCTGTGCCCACCTGGCCGACATCACCGGAGCTGCCGTACTTTCCGTCGACTACCGCCTCGCTCCCAAGCACAAGTTCCCCACCGCCGTTGAGGATTGCTACGACACCCTCATATGGGCAGCGGCAGGCTGTCGGTACTGGAAGACCGACCCCGATCGGATCTTCCTCATCGGCGATAGCGCCGGAGGAAACCTCGCATCGGTGGTGAGCCGCCTCTCGCGTGACCGCAAGGGCCCGGCCATCGCCGGTCAGATTCTCCTCTACCCGGTCACCGATGGCAGGATGCGGACCGAGAGCTGGGAGAAGTTCAAGGACTCACCGACGCTCAACGACAAGCAGATGTCGTTCTTCGTCAACACCTATATGCGCGAGCCGAAGGACATCCTCAACCCGCTCTTCTCCCCACTCTTGGGCAAGGACCACTCCCGTCTTCCCGAGACGTTGGTCATCGGGGCGGAGTTTGACCCGCTGAGGGACGACGGGATACTCTACACCGATGCCCTCACCTCCGCCGACACCCCAGCCAAGTATCTGGAGGTGAAGAAGAGCGTCCACGGCTTCTTCCTCTACCCCCAGGCTACCGGCACCGAAGAGGCGGAGAGTGCCATCATCCAGTTTGTCGGCGGCAGACCGGTGGAGCAGGTCGCCCTCATCAGCCGCAAGGAGTGGGCCAGGGCCCAAAAGAACGAGCTCAAGCTGATCAAGAGGCAGAGCAAGCACTACGTCGAAGCTGTGGTGGAGTAACGCACTCCAGAGAGGTGCAACGCACCGATGGTGGTGTTCGTGCCATGAACAGTATCCTGTATGCTTGTCAGGTGTAATGGAAGCGCTTTCATACATGAGGGCCAGCGATTGGGAACTATCGCTGGCCCAAGGGGTTGTGTTGCACCTGTTGCAAAGTTGACAAGTAAAGCCGATGCAATACAGAAGGAGTATCATTCATCTGATGTAGAACCATGGTGTAGAACTGAAGCACGTTCGAAGTCTTGACTTCCCTCTCAAAAGGACTTCTGCGACTTCCTTCATCACATCCCTTCCTGTATACAATATAGTGTTTTGTGGTTCTGAGTGTCAACACGCAGTTGTTATCATATTGCCACATATATGTTTAATTGTATTGGCATCGAGATTTATTCCGTGTACCAAAACAAGATACTGGGCAAGGTTTCTCGTGGTATCCGCCTACTCTGTGTAACTATTACGATCCATTTTTATCTACATATTGACGAGGGTTGCGCTCCTCTTTATAGTTGTCCTTGGCAATTATTGCCCCAATAAACTATATGGAGCGTAGCATGATCGACCTCTGTGCCATCAGGAGATTACAGACGACATTACGGGTCTTTGAGGAGGAGCTGAAGGCCAAGACGGGCCTCTCCTTCAACGACGCATTGTTGTTGTGTGCCGTGAAGAAGGGCATTGGCGAACCAAGGGCGCTGGCGAAGGAGCTTGAGCTCTCACCGTCGCGTCTGACTCGAGTCTTGGATAGCCTTGAGGCGCGTAGCCTCATCACCCGTTCACTCAGCGATACCGATCGCCGCAGCCTGACCGTCACCCTGACCGAAGACGGCGCTGCAATGGTCGCCCAGTACAGTTGCTCCCAAATCATGCTGCCCGAGGAGCTACACTTCACCCAAGTGGGGAGAGAGGAGAGCATCGTATGAAGAAGTATCTGATCGTCGGAGGGGTAGCCGGTGGAGCCGGTACCGCCGCCCGACTCAGAAGACGGGACGAGCACGCATCGATCATCATGTTCGAGCGCGGCCCATATATCAGTTACGCCAACTGTGGACTACCGTACTACGCAGGTGGCGTCATCGCAGAGCGTTCACGCCTCTTCGTACAGACCCCCGAGCGCTTCAAGGAGTCGCTTGAGATCGACGCACGCACACAGAGCGAGGTCATCGCTGTCAACCGTGAGGCGAAGACGGTACGGGTGCGCAACCTGAAGGACAACAGTGAGTACGATGAGCGCTATGACACCCTCATCCTCTCCCCCGGCGCTGCCCCCATCAAGCCTCCCATCCCCGGTATCGCCCATCCCAATATCATGAGTCTGCGTTCAGTGAGCGACATCGACGCCATCAAGGCCCACATCGAAGTGAGCACCACCCGCCGCGCTGTGGTCGTCGGCGGTGGATTCATCGGCCTTGAGATGGCGGAGAACCTCAAGGAGCGGGGCCTGGAGGTCTCCCTCGTCGAGGCCCTCGAACAGGTGATGAACATCATCGACTACGAGCTGGCCGCCGAAGTACAGCAGCACCTCAGGGCCAAAGGGGTGAACCTCCACCTCAAGGATGGGGTCGAGGAGTTCCTCGACCACGGAACGACGGTCACCGTCAAGCTGGCCAGCGGCCACCTCATCGAGACAGACCTGGTCATCCTCTCCATCGGGGTGAGGCCCGACACTGCGTTTCTCAAGGAGAGTGGCATCACTCTCGCCAAGAACGGGGCGATCGTGGTCGATGAATTCTTCCGCACCAACGATCGGGACATCCGGGCGGTGGGTGACGCCATTGAGATCACAAGTCCGCTCACCGGCCACGGGTGCACCATTCCCCTCGCCGGCCCTGCCAACAAGCAGGCGCGCCTCTGTGCCGATGCAATCATCGATGGGGACAAGGTCCCCTACAAAGGGAGCATCGCCACCTCGATCGCCAAGATTTTCGACATGACGGTGGCCGCAACCGGCTTGACCGAGAAGGGCCTGAAGGCGGCGAATTTGCCCTTCCGCATCGCCGAGACCCATGCGGGCAACCACGCCGGCTACTACCCGAGCAGCCTCCTTTTGACGCTGAAGATCCTCTATCACCCCGAGACCGGCAAGCTCTGGGGGGCACAGGCGGTGGGCTTTGATGGTGTGGACAAGCGCATCGATGTCATCAGTGCCTTCATCGGCATGGGGGGTACGGTCTGGGACCTTGCCGAGTTCGAGCAGGCCTACGCTCCACCCTTCTCCAGTGCCAAGGATCCGGTGAACATGGTCGGCTTCATCGCTGCCAATGCGATCGAAGGGTTGGCCGATCCCATCGGCTGGCAGGAAGCCGAGCGCCTGCGCAAGGG
>JALOBD010000179.1 GCA_023228445.1 Sphaerochaeta sp.
AGAAGAGGCGGGCGATGAGGTACATGGTGAACGGTTTGATGAGCCAGTTGACCACCCACGTGATGACAAGCCCTCGGGGGTTGCGTCCCACATCCTTGATACTGGAGAAATCGATCTTCAGCATCATGGGGTAGATCATGATCCAGATGAGGATCGCCACCGGCATCGAGACCGAGGCGTACTCGAACCGGGAGAGAAACAGCGGGATGGCGGGGGCATATACGCCGATAGCCACCCCGATGGCCATGCAGATCAACACCCAGACACTCAAGTATTGTTCAAACCGGCTGATACCGGTACGGGTAGGTTCCTTCATGATTGACTCCTGGCAGAGACACTATCGCACACATAGATAAACGTCAATATGAAGAAACAAAAAGATGTACAATACTCGATTAATTACTTCCTATAAGCACGAATTTACGATACTCTGCAATCATAACAAATCGATGGTAATCGATATAAGAGAGGATCAGTCATGTCCGTTGATTTTATACACACCGCCGCGTTGCTCAAGGCCCTCGCAGACCCGGTTAGGGCGAGCATCATGCATATCCTCAGCTGTGGCGAGGTCTGCGTCTGCCAGTTGCACCAGTACTTCACCATCAGCCAACCGACGCTCTCCCATCACCTCTCCATCCTGAGGAAGCACAAGCTGATCACCACGCGAAAGGAGGGCAAGTGGAGCTACCACAGCGTCAACGCCACCACGGTCAAGGAGCTCTCCCGCCTCCTGGATGAGATCTTCATCCCCGGCAGCGAGTGTCTCTGCCATACAATCCGGCAAGTGGAGTGTTCCCTCCCGCTGCGTCAAGACGCTTGACGTGCCCTGCTGTCAACGGCAGTAGATCATGATGGCATCGTGGAAGAACTCGGCGCACCCGTGACCAAGCTGCTCATAGTTCGCCTTGAAACGCTCATCGCCTACGTAGAGCTCTGCAAGGCCCCGGTGATACTCCTTGGTATACGCCGGCCAGTAGCCGGTGAGCCACCGGCGATGCAGATCACAGGCCCTCCAGGCCAATGGACCGGCAGGGTCGCCGTGGCAGAAGGCGGCCACCAAGGCTTCTTGGTAGGCCTTCGCCAGGCCCTCCGTGTCCTGGTACTCCTCTTCGGTTGTGTCCCTGAGCTTCGCGTTGGCCGTATCGACGATCTCATCACCATACCGGCTGCGGATCTCTGCTCCGAAGCGCTGTTCGTTCTCTTCGATCATCTGGTCCTTGAACGCATCAAATCGTTCTCGATTATCCATCTCTGTCTCTCCTCTCAACGTCGATAGGGAACGGGCGACACTCTCGATCAGGCGATCGAGGTGGGCGCGTCGCTTCCTCAATGAACGGAGGTGGTCGGTGAAGGCCGCCTCCCGATCGAATTGCCGCTCATAGAGAATGCTCCGAATCTGGGCGAGCGAGAAGTCGAGCTCCCGGTAGAGGAGGATCTGCTGGAGCAGATCGACCTCACCCTGCCCATAGAAGCGATAGCCGGAGGGAGCGACACGCGCCGGCTTCAGGAGATCGATCTCATCATAGTAGCGCAGGGTACGGGCGCTCACCCCAGATAGGGTTGTAAGCTCATGCACGGTAAGTTCCACATCATTCTCCTCGATGCAGGCAGTATGGACTCTTCCGTACCGGCAGAGTCAAGAGGAAAATTCTTCATTGGTACCTATCACACGAAGTTGAACACTCTCCCACTATCGCATCAATGATGGCCCGTGTCCCTGCAGTCCCCGCTCGATTACCCGCTCTCTCTGCACCATACGTGATGAGAGCCTTCCACAGTGCCCATCCCCTCCCTCTATCCCAGGTGTCCTCATCGAGGGGAAGCTGCGCTTTGAACGTACCCCTGCTCTCCTCATCGAAGAACGTCCACGCCATCACGAGGTCGCACGCCGGGTCTCCCACCCCGAGCATGCCGAAGTCTATGATGGCAGAGAGCGCTCCCGCTGTATCGACGAGGATGTTGCCTGCCGCCATGTCCCCGTGGACCCACACCGGTGCTCCATTCCATGAGCTTGCCAGCGCCCGCTCCCAAATCTTCAGGAGCATGGAGCGGTCAAGTGTGTCACCAAGCTCTTCGATTGCCCTCCTCGTCTCCCCATCATAGACGGACAGCAATCCACCTCGATGAAAATTGTGAGCACCCGCAGGAGGGCCGTCTTGGATATCAATGGAGTGCAGCTGTTGTAAAAATCCTGCCAATGCCGTGGCAAAGGTGTTGAGATCCCCGATTCGGCCCTTGCTTGCACGCTCTCCTGAGAGCCATTGCATGACGGACCACGACCACGGATACGCATCACTTGGCACTCCCTTTGCGATCGGCAGTGGTATGGGCAGGTGCAGGTTGGCAGCCAGATAGGGGAGCCATTGGCACTCCTTCTCCACTTGGGGGGCATACCGTTCTGCACTGGGCAGCCGGATGCTCATGGTCGCTCCCAACCGAAAGGTTCGGTTGTCATTCCCGCTCTCCTCAACCGGGCGGATGGGAAGATCTGCCCAACCAGGAAACTGTGCTTGTATCAGGGTCTTTGCAAGATCGATATCAATGTCAATCACATACCGCTCCTCTTCAATCGCCTGCCCTCATCCTGCGACTACAGGAATAGTGAGGGTGCTACGTGGTGCTTGCGCTATGGGGTACTGAAGGTGTGGGTGTCCTTGGGCAGCACGTCGTGTACCCCGCCCTCGACGATCGAGGTCGAGGAGACGACCGTCAGCGTGGCGTTCTTGCGCAACTGTGAGAGGGTGAGCGAGCCGCAGTTGCACATCGTGGAGCGGATCTTGGCCAGCGTCACCCCCACGTTGTCGCGCAGTGGACCGGCATAGGGAACGTAGGAGTCGACCCCCTCCTCGAAGACCAGCTTTTTCTCCTTCGTGGCGAGGTAGCGCTGCCAGTTGCGTGCCCGGTTCGAACCCTCTCCCCAGTACTCCTTCATGTAGGTGCTGTTGAGGAAGATCCGATTGGTGGGGCTCTCATCGAAGCGGGCAAAGTAACGCCCCAGCATGATGAAGTCAGCTCCCATCGCCAAGGCGAGGGTCATGTGATGGTCGTGGACGATGCCGCCGTCACTGCAGATCGGCACGTAGATACCGGTCTCCTCACAGTACTCGTCACGCGCTGCGGCAACCTCGATGAGCGCGGAGGCTTGCCCACGTCCGATGCCTTTCGTCTCCCGGGTGATGCAGATCGAGCCGCCGCCGATGCCGACCTTGACGAAGTCGGCCCCCGCGTCGGCGAGGAAGCGGAAGCCTGCGCGGTCGACGATGTTGCCCGCCCCGACCTTGACACGATCGCCGTAGCGCTCCCTGATGAAGGCGATGGTATCGCTCTGCCATTGGGTGAACCCTTCGGAGGAGTCGATGCACAGCACATCGGCCCCGCTCTCTACGAGGGCGGGTACCCGCTCTCTGTAGTCGTGGGTATTGATGCCCGCGCCCACCAAAAGGCGCTTGTCCTCGTCGTGCAGCTCAAGTGGGTGCTCCTTGTGGCTGTCGTAGTCCTTGCGGAAGACCAGCGAGACGAGCTTGCCCTCCTTGTCGATGATGGGCAGCGTATTGAGCTTGTGGTCCCAGATCAGGTCATTGGCCTCGGTGAGTGTGATCGACTCATCGGCCCATACCAACTCACTGAACGGAGTCATGAAGGAGGAGACCGGGGTGTCGCTCCTCATGCGGTGGACCCGATAGTCGCGGCTGGTGACGATGCCCAAGAGTGTTCCATGGGCGCTTCCGTCGTCGGTGACCGCAACGGTGGAGTGGCCGGTCTCCTCCTTCAGCGCCACCACCTCAGCAAGGGTCTGGTCCGCCTTGATGTTGGAGTCGCTGGTCACAAAGCCCGCCTTGTGCATCTTCACCTTGCGCACCATCGCCGCCTGCGCCTCGATGGCCTGGCTGCTGAAGATAAAGGAGAGGCCGCCCTCCTTGGCAAGTGCGATGGCCAATCGATCGCCGCTGACGGCCTGCATGATCGCCGACACCAGCGGGACGTTGAGGCGGAGGGTGGGTGTCTCACCCCTCTTGTAGCGCACCAGCGGGGAGGTGAGGTCCACCTTGTCGGGGGTGCACTCGCTCGTGGAGTAGCCGGGGATCAAGAGGTACTCGTTGAAGGTTCGTGAAGGGGTATCGATGTAGGTTGCCATGATGGTCTCTCTCCGTACCTTCACTATGCCCAACCTCTCCCATTATTGCAACGG
>JALOBD010000180.1 GCA_023228445.1 Sphaerochaeta sp.
GAAGTGACCAAGGGCGAGGCGATTAAATACAACAAGTCGATGGACTTCTACATGCTTGGACCGGTTATCTAACCGTTTCAGATAAATCAAAAAGAGGTATTGTATGAGTGATGTAAGCGTAATTAGAGTAATCATCGGTCTCGTGGTAGCCATCGGGTTGATTCTCTACTTCGTCACGAAGACAAAGATTCATGTCTTCCTGGCAATGATTATCGGCTCGGTCGGCGCAGGCCTGATCGCAGGCCTTGCTGGCACGGATGTGCTTGCGGCCATCAAGAGCGGCTTCGGGTCGACCTTGGGTAGCATTGGAATCATCATCGGCTTCGGTGTCATGATGGGTGCAATCTTCGAGGTGAGCGGAGCAGCAAAGAAAATGGCGCTGACCTTCATCAAGATGCTGGGCAAGGGCAAGGAAGAGATTGCGATGGCCATCACCGGCTTCATCGTCTCGATCCCGGTCTTCTGCGACTCGGCGTTCGTCATTCTCTCCCCGCTCTCGAAGTCGCTCTCCCGCAATACGGGAAAGAGCGTGGTGACCATCTCCTGCTCACTTGGAGCAGCCCTGCTGGTCACCCACTCGCTGGTTCCCCCCACACCGGGACCCTTGGCGATCGCCGAGTTCTTCCAGCTTGACTTGGGCAAGTACATCGTCCTCAGCCTCATCGCTTCGGTTCCCATCGCCATCTCCGGCGTGGTCTATGCCAAGTGGGTCGGCAAGAAGCTCTTCAAGCTCCCCGACGTCAATGACTCCTCCATCCTCATCGACCGCCCCTACACGAAGGAAGAGGCTGCCGGTAGCGTGGACATCTCTGAGGCTGGCCTTCCGTCGACCTTCATGGCGTTTGCCCCGATTCTCATCCCCATCATCCTGATCCTGCTCAACACCATTGCTTCAGCAGTCGGGATGACAGGTCCCGTCAAGACGATCTTCGCACTCGTCGGTGACCCCATCGTCGCCGTTGCCATCGGTCTGTTGATCGCCATCTACGGCCTGGCGGGCAAGGTTGACCGCAAGGAAGTCGTCAAGATGCTGGACAAGTCGATCGAGCAGGCTGGTGTCATCGTATTTGTCACCGGAGCCGGTGGAGCACTTGGTGCAGTCTTGAAGGCAAGTGGAGCAGGCGAGACCATCGCTGACATGCTCGTGAGAGCCAGTATCCCTGGTATCCTGCTGCCCTTCATCATGGCGTATCTGCTGCGCATCGTCAGTGGGTCGGCCACCGTCGGCATGCTCACCGCTGGTTCCATCACCGCCCCCATCATGCTCTCGATGGCTGGGGTGAACCCCTACATGGCCGGCCTCGCCTGCTGTATCGGTTCGCTTGGGATCACCAACCTCCACGACAGCTACTTCTGGGTCGTCAACCGCACCACCGGTCTGACCGATGTCAAGGAGATGTTCCTCAACTGGTTCGGCTGTGTCTTGGTACTCTCGACGGTGGGCTTCGTCGTGCTGTTGCTGATGAACCTGGTCGTATAATCGAGCTCCATCCTCCAGTACATCTGTGAGGGCACATGTTTTGAAGGGCTGTTTCAAACCTGGTTTGAAGCAGCCCGATTTTGTCTGCGACGGGTTTCGCCAGGTTCGCTGGTGCAGATCCCTTCTCTGCCCTCATCACCACAAAACTGATTCTTTCGGGATACGAGAAGAAGAAACCCACTCCCGCTTGAAGAGGGGGTGCTGTTGGCAGGTCCCTGGTCTTCTGCTGGCGTTGGGAAATGGCATCAAGGTGGTGGCGAACATCGGTGGATGGTCTTTGCAATCCCGTCTTGTGGTGTGAGCATGGTGCTTTCCGCTGTGTCCTCCATTGTTGGAGAGCCTGTGGCGTGCTACCATTGCCGGTAACAAGGAGAGGGTGCAGATGGTCGATCCCTTCAAGGACAAGCGAGACTATCGTTCGTTGGCCGTGTTGAACGGTGAGGCCATCGAAGCGTACAACCAGAACATGCTCACCCTCCTGACGGCCATCGGCGCCTTGATGATGCTCATCCCGGTGGTGGCGGTCCCCTTCAGCCGGACCAAAGTGCCGTTGCTGCCGATCTACATCGTTGTGGTGCTCTGCTTCTCCTCCCTCGCCTTGATCTCCAAGGTATCGGCTCTCAGGCGCTTCACCCTCCCTGCCCTCTACGTCGGCTTCTCAATCTTCTTCGTCTTTGCCATCTACCTCAGCATCGTTCATACACCCACCATGCGGGCCACCATCCTCATCGGGGTGGTGTCCCTCTCCCCCCTCGCCTTCATCGATCGACCGCTGCGAGTGAACCTCTTCGTCGCCTTCTGGGTGGTCCTCCACACGGTGCTCGCCGCCATCTTCAAGCCCCAATATGCCCTCGATGATGCCATCAATGCGCTGGGGTTCGCCATCTTGGGCTGTTTTTTCGGCAGGCATACCACGATGATCAGGCTGCAGAGCTACGAGATCCAGCGCCTGCTCACCATCGAGGGACAGACCGATGCACTGACCGGGCTCTACAACCGGCGCAAGCTCTTTGAGACGTTGGACACCGCCAAACCCGCTGACATCACCGGCATCCTGATGATCGACATCGACCACTTCAAGGAGTACAACGAGCGGCACGGCCACCTCGCCGCCGATGACGCCATGAAAGGGCTGGGGGAAATCCTGCTGCGCGAGCAGAAGATCACCTTCTACCGCTACGGCGGAGAGGAGTTCGTCGGCCTAGCCCATACCATTGACAGGGAAGCGTTCATCGAGTGTGCTGAGGCGCTGCGACAATCCGTTGAAAACGCTGCGATCGGCGCTGCTGCCATCACCATCAGCATCGGGGGCGCGTATCACGGTGACGAAGAAAGCCCATCCTATGAGGCGATGATCGAGCAGGCGGACAAGGCGGTCTTCAAAGCCAAACAGCAGGGACGCAATCGCGTGGTCATTGCCTGATGGATTGATTGCCAGAGTGGAGCACCGCTGCACGCTGTCGGTACGATCAGCTGCTGCGCGTTGCACCCAGGCGTTGAAACTGGTATCGTGGTACCCAGACACAGAGACAGGAATCATATGGAAAAGAAGAGAGCACCAAGGAACCAAACCTTGACATTGACACCTGATGAGTACGACTTCTATAAGAAAAAGGTGTTGGCACAGTCGGATGTTCACCCGGCTGCCGAGATAGTGAACAGGACGATCAATGCCGATGTATTTCAGATCATCGATGACCTACCGCGTGGGTTTGTCGATCTGTTGATCATCGACCCCCCCTATAACTTGGACAAGGACTTCAATGGGCTGAAGTTTTCCCGCACCAGCGATGAAGAGTACCTTGCATACCTTCGCTCCTGGTTTCCAAAACTCATAGAGACCCTCAAACCCGATGGGTCGGTCTATATCTGCGGGGATTGGAGAACCTCCTCCTGCCTCTATCACATCATGAAAGAGCATGTGATCGTACGCAATAGAATCACCTGGCAACGGGAGAAGGGGAGAGGGGCGAAGACGAACTGGAAGAATGCCACCGAGGACATCTGGTTTGGTACCGTCTCTGATGAGTACTACTTTGATGTGGATGCGGTGAAGCAGAAGCGCAGGGTGATCGCCCCCTATAAAGTCGATGGCAAACCCAAGGATTGGGATGAGACGGCCGACGGCAACTTCCGGCTGACGTTTCCCAGCAACTTCTGGGATGACATATCGATTCCCTATTGGTCGATGCCGGAGAATACCGATCACCCCACACAGAAACCGGAGAAGCTCATCGCCAAGCTGGTCCTTGCCAGCAGCCGTGAGCAGGCGGTGGTGCTCGACCCGTTCCTTGGGTCGGGGACCACGTCGGTGGTCGCAAAAAAGCTCAACCGGCGCTATGTAGGCATCGAGATCAACGAGGAGTACTGTTGTTGGGCTGAGAAGCGGCTTGAGATCGCCGATAGAGACAAGACCATCCAAGGGTACACCGATGGGGTCTTCTGGGAGCGAAATACCCTTGCCCTCCAAAAGAAGAGCGGACGCACTCCAAGGAAAAAACACACCGAACAACTCCATTTGGGCTTGTCATGATGAACGAGAAGATTGTTGCCTTGATTGTGTATATGGCGCGATAAAACGGCCACGGGTGCGCAATTAAACGGCCAGCGTGCGGAGAATGGCGGCCAGGTCTCTCTGGCCGCCTAAGACAAGCTATTTGACTTTCTCGATGTGGACCAGGTAGCCG
>JALOBD010000009.1 GCA_023228445.1 Sphaerochaeta sp.
CCCTCCTCCCTTAGGAGGTAGCATCCCATGAAACGTACCCTTGGATGCCTGACTTGAGTTGGGCGGGGATCTGGACTATGGGGTGTGGGGAGGTTTTCATGAACAATTTGAATTCAGTGCTGCTTGAAGGGAATCTGGTAAAGGATCCGGAGCTCGCGGTTGTCGGAGAGCAGCAGAGCGAATTGGCCAAGTTCACTATCGCGGTGAACCGCTACTACAAGGGCGCTGATGGCAAACCCAACCAAGAGGTCCTCTACATTGGTGTCGATGCCTGGGGCACCTTGGGCAAGAACTGCCTCTCCTACCTGACCAAGGGGCGGGGCGTGCGGGTGGTGGGACGGCTGCGCCAAGATCGGTGGAACGACAAGGATGGCGCCTACCGTGAGCGGATCTTCGTGGTGGCCGAGCACGTTGAGTTCAGGCGTGAGCGGTCGGCAAAGAGCGCAGACAACCCTCTTGGTGAGGATTGGGATGGTGAAGATGAAGAGGATGCGCTCGTCCTCTGATGAACATCAGCCCCCTCTCTCCACTGGGGGAGGGGGCTCATGAGGTGAGGAGACTTCGATCCAACAGGAATTGGTAGAGTCCCACATGAAGGATTCCCATCTCATCGGTCCATGGTTTGGCGTGGGTCTTTGTGATGACAACCTTCTTGAAGTTATCTCTGATAGCGTAGAGTGGCCTGAGCTCCTGCCTCTTCTTCTCTTCGCCTTCCATGGAGAGTGTTGATTGGATATACAGCTTCTCCGGTCCTCTGTTGATGACAAAGTCCACTTCCACCTGTTTCTGCTGTTGCTTTCCCGCCATACTCGATTCAATGACTTCAAGCACCCCGACATCGACCAGGTATCCCCTCGCGACCAATTCATTGAAGATGATGTTCTCCATCATATGCCCCTCATCCTGTTGTCGCAATGAGAGTCGTGCGTTTCTCAGTCCGATGTCGGTGCAAAAGAATTTGGAGGGGTAGTGGAAGTACCGCTTCCCCTTGACATCGAATCGTTTTGCTTCCTTGAAGAGGAAGGAGTCGGTCAAATATCCAAGATAGGTGGCGATGGTCTCTGAGGAGACCGCGTCTCCATCCCTGCTCGATATTGTCCTCGCGAGTTTGCTTGCATTGGTCAGCGATCCTACAGACGAGCAGAGGACATCGGTCAACTGAGAGAGGATAAGTGGGCGGGAGACGGTGTGTCGCTCGCTGATATCCTTGAAGTACACCTCAGAGAAGAGTTTGCTGAGGTAGTGTATTTTCTTCTCTTCTTCTTCCAATGACATGAGATGCGGCATGCCGCCGAAGCGAGCATACTCCTCATACGCCTCGGTGGTTCCAAGCCCGGCTACCGCATGAAATTCCGCAAAGCTCAGAGGATTGACATGGATATCGTCACTTCGCCCCCGAAACTCGGTCATGATGTCGCTGGAGAGGAACTTGGAGTTGCTGCCCGTCACATACACATCAACATTGCCTAGGCGCAACAGGCCATTGAGAATCCCATACAGCCGGATGGGGCGGTCACTGTTGCGCATCTCCTCACGGGTGATGGCATATTGGGCTTCATCGAGCAGCACATAGTACTGCTGATGTTCATCAATGATCTGGCTCCTGATGTAGGCGGAGAGCTTCTTAGGGTCGCGAAGTTCCTCATATGCATCGTCATCGAGGGCGACCTCGATGATGTTCTCTGCCCGTACTCCATCAGCGATGAGATAATCACGGTAGATCTTGAAGAGGAGAAAACTCTTGCCCGACCTTCTCAGGCCGGTCAAAACTTTGACCAGATTATTGAATCTACTCTCAATGAGTTGTTGCAGATAGGTATCCCGAGGAATTACCATATCACCTCCAATCGAAAGTGAGTCCATTTACTGACCAACTTCCGATTTATTATACCGTGTTATGCTCATTCCTGCAATAATATTCGAAAGTTAGTCCATTTATCGACCAACTTTCGATTCTTATCTGTTTGATGAAGCAAAAGCCTCCCTCTCTTCCCTTAGGAGGTACATGAACGTACCCTGATGCATGGCACGGGTTGTGCAGCATCACGGACGAGGGGCACTGGGTAAGAACGAGCTCTTTTCCCTAACGAAAGGAGGAGCTCAGGAATGGATCGTTTTTGCCATGTGCTTCTTGAGCTATTGGGTTTCATTATATATACTACTTTCACTATCAGAGTGAAAGTAGGTGATATAGTGAAAATAACTGAATCATTCCTGAGGAAAGCCATCATGCGATGTACCCATACCATGGAACTTCTGCCGGTCGTCAAAGAGTGCGCATGGGTAAGCAATACTCCAACAGGGTTTATTGCTGAAGCGGTCTTTGAGGATCGGTCAACCGTTGTCTTTGATGTCGTTGTCCTACCGAATGCCTATCCTGCCTTGATCGATGCCTACTTTCGGTCTCAGCGTGCTGAATCCTTGGATATGGTTCCTCTTGTGATGGCGCCATTCATATCGAAGGAGAGTGATGAACTCTGCCGACGACTGAAGGTTGGCTACATGGACATGTCTGGAAATTCCATGATACATACCCGGTGCATCTACATCCGTGAACATGGAAATCCAAATTTGTTCGTGCAAAAGCAGAGATCGTCCAAGAACATCTTCAACCCAACCTCACGCATCTCCTCCTTGATCCTCCGAGAAATTCTCAGCGATATATCACGGCCCTGGAGGTTGAGTGCATTGGCTGAAGAGCTTGGATGCAGTATCGGACAGGTATCCAAGGTGAAGAACCATCTCTGTGATCAACTGTGGGCTGAGATGACGGGCGAAGGTTTGAGGATTCTCGATGCAGAGGCGATCATGAGGGCGTGGAGTGATGTATATGGCGCACACCTGCCACGAATGGAGCGCCTCGATTGCTACACCCTGCTTCCGCTGGCGGAATTCGAGGCTCAGGTCCAACGAGCCATTGAACAGAACGGGTTCATGGCGTGTTTGACCGGGCTCTCGGGAGGTGTGCGCTATACGCCGGTTGTCCGATACAACAGGGTGGACCTCTTGGTCCATGAGAGAGATGTCGACGTATTTCTTGCGTCCATTGCCTGCAAGCAGGTGGACTCGGGAGCCAATTTGCGCATACGGGTGGCTGAGGGCGAGGAATATTTCCACGACGGCAGAATCATCCGCTCTGACCACGTGGCTTCCCCGGTACAGATCGTCCTTGATTGCATGAACGACAAAGGAAGAGGTGAGGAGATGGCCGTTGCGGTATTCGAGAAGGAGATTGCACGATGAGGGCAGTGTATGCCTCAGAGGTGAGTTCGGATTATGGAACAGGGCAGACCGAGGCTGCATCACGAACGTTGATCGAGTTATGTTCCTTGTTCGAGCAGTACGAGGATGATATCCGAATTATCGGAGGTTGGGTCCCTGACTTGATGTTTCCCCACTCTGGTCACGTGGGAAGCCTGGATGTTGATCTGTTGATAAACCACCAAGCCCTGGATGATGCTGGCTATGAGACCATGGAGAGGCTGTTGCTCAACCATGGCTATCACAAGCACCCAACTCAATTCTTTACATTTGTTCGTTGTGTGGAGATCGATGGGGTTGCATATCATGTCGATGTGGACATCCTCGCCGGCATGTATGGAGGAACTGGAGGTAATCGACACAGTCAACATGTACAAGGTGTCAAAGCTTTGAAGGCGACAGGCGGAAACTTTGCTTTTGAATTTGCCCCACAACTGATTCACCTTGAAGCAGCGCGTCCCGATGGCTCCCTCGATCATGGTGTCATCAGGGTCGTTGCCGTGGTTCCTTTTCTCGTCATGAAGGTTAAGGCGCTTGGAAGGGGGAAGGCAAAAGACGCATATGATATATATTTTGTGATCAAGAATTTTCCTGGAGGGGCTCGTCAGCTGGGAAAGGAGTTTGAATTCTGGAAAAATCGTGGATTAGTGGTGGCGATGCGGCATAAACTTGCAGAAAAATTCGCCTCTGAATACCACGCTGGACCTATCGATGTATCAAATTTCATAAACCTTTCCAGTGAGGAAGAGTCTGCAAAGGTACGTCGCGACGTCTATGAACAAATACAAGCTCTGTTACATTGTCTCGATAAAGACTCCTGCTGATTGAGCACCGTATCATAAATATATTTACATATATCATAAGGATATGCTCTCGAAATACAGTATAAAAAAACAACGCGAGTTGAATGAGGGAGTGACCATTATATGCAATCCTATTCGAAAGTGGGTCCATATATTGACCTACTTTCGATTTTCTGTTGCTTGAAAAAGTAAAAGCCTCCTTCTCCTCACTTGGGAGATGAACACCCTACACAACGTTCAGGATACGCAGACTGAGCCATAAAGTAGGAATTTGAACGGGGGGCAGGGATGAACAATCGTATGAACGTAAAGGACAATGATGAACAGAGTATTCGGTCTTTGGGAACAGTTTTGTTGACTTCTCCTGTCAGAGGGAGTGCGTTTTGGACGTAAGGTAGTTGAACCGTTCCAAGCAGTACGATTCACGTGATAGGGATAATCCAAGCGTGGAAACCTTTTTTGTATGGGATTGAGGGATAGTGATTTTGTGCCAGCTGCGAAACTAGCACGATGAGAAGGCATTGACTTCATCCTCGACCCAATGTGGGGGCCCATAAAGGCGGACTTTTTTGAGCATGTCGATGGCTTGAAAATTGCACTGCTAAAGATTGAACCTCAGCCTCTTGCTTTTCAGTACAAGATGAAGACAGAGTGAACCGATAGCAGCTATCAGCACAACAAAGATCCCTTTCCCTAAGATACTGGGAGTATTGTAGTACACCATGAACAACCCGAATGATACGAATACTGGAAGATATGTAGTCAATATGAGCGAGCTTGGATCGAAGAGCAGCATGACGATAGAAAATGTCAGTATTCCAAAAGTCAATGCCAGCAAAACGCTCATTGTGATCACGCTCAAGGTCAACACCGAGTGAGTAATGGGCAGGCTGACCAAAAAAAACAACGCGAGATACCCGAGGCTGAGTGTCAATTTGGCAAAGAGCATCACAAAAAATGGTATCCCCATGTTGTGAAACATCAAGAAAGTCTTTCTGGTTCTATCAGTGATAGTTGAATCCGAAATGAATTGTATAACTCCGGCGAAGGCACCTATATGAAAAAACGCAAGCAATTGAGTATTCGCGCGTATTAGCACCGCCTTTCGCTCATTCAGCACCACCAGTTGCAGCATGGGCACCACACTCTTTCTTTCACCTAATCTCATCATGAGCACCACAAGAAGCAAATAGAGCACCACCTTTGACGGGCGATGATTCAGAATACTGAGGACGGAACAGCAGGTTCCGCGATCTAATTCTGAGGAGGCCATCATGGCAAGGAAGATCAAGGTGAAGCTCATTCTCGAGCTCCATGGTCAGGGGATGTCACTGAACGAGATATCCCGAACGAGAAACATCTCCAAACATTCGGCGTGCGCCACTGTGGAGAGGGCGAAGGAGAAGGGGTTGTCCTACGAGGATGTGCGGGACATGACCGACGAGGCGGCCTACCGGCTAATATTCCCGGAAAAGCATGTCAATGAGGAGCTGTTCGGGAAATCGGACATGGAGTATGTCCACAAGGAGCTCGGCAGGGTCGGGGTCACCCTTAAGCTGCTGCATGCCGAGTATTGTGACGAGTGCAGGGCCAAGGGGACGATAGCGATGAGCTACTCGAAGTTCTGCAGGGACTACGAGAGCTATACGGTCCAGGGCAAATTCACCAATCATATCTGTTGTCCGGCAGATAATTCTATAGCGGAGATTGCACAATAACTGATAGTGAAAAGTTGAACAATAGTCGAGTTGAAGACCATTGAGATGTGGATGATAGTGGTCGTCGTGACGGATACGAGATAGCAAGGAGAGGAGCCCCTTGCGAGGCCCCTCGACAATGCTTCGCGCCCGGTCAGAACGGTACCTCCGGCACACTCCTGCCGGCTTCGACGCTCTGCCACTTCAGCAGGTCCAGGTCATAGGATATGCCCATCTCCGCCGCCACCTGGCGCCTGGCGATCTCGCAGATGCCGCCATGGATCGTCTCGTCGTTGACGAAGCAGCTGTAGAGCTCGATGACCAGCAGCAAGTACCGTCGGGCGAGGACATCCTTGCTCGCCTTGTTGATGGTGTCCGCCATGCTCATTCCTCCCACCAGTTGCGGGTCACCTTTCGGATGACGTCGGCCGAGATCTCCTGCACCGCCTTCTCCATGCCGTGCTGCAGGGCGAGCAGGCACACCGAGTTGATGTTGCGCGGGATTCCCGCCGACACTTGGCTGACGGCGATCAACGCCGGCTTGTCGAAGATCGGCGTCGTCCTTCCTCCGATGACCTTCAGGTGGTGGTCGACGTAACCGAAGCACTCGTCCTGGGTGAGGCTGTGCAGGTTGTAGCCGTCCAGCACCCTGCTCATCAAGGGCCTGGCGTGGGGGTTGCGGAGTTTCTCGAACAACCCTTCCTGGCCGCACATGACGATGGGGATGACGTTCGCCCTCGAGAGGTTGCGCTGGCTTATGAGATGCAGCTGCGCATACAGGTCGGGGCGAAAAGATGACATTCATCGACAAAAAGCACCGGGCGCTTGCCCTCGGCGTAGACGAGGTCCAGCGCCTCGTGGATCTGGGCCAGCATCATCGAGGGCTGGTTGCTCCTCGTCATGATGCCCAGGGCCGACATGAACTGGCGCAGCATCTCGATGAAGCTCCATTGCCCGCCGACCAGGTCGATGACCTGGTAGCTCTTCGCCGGAAGCTGGTGGAGCGCGTAGCGCAGGCTGGTGGACTTGCCCGCCCCCACGTCGCTGATGACGACGAAGTACATGCCGTTCTGGATGGCGAACTGTATCTTGTCGCTGATTACCACCATCGAGGAGAGCAGGTACATCTGCTCGGGTTTCAGCTCGGGGGAGAACGGCATCTGCTTGAAGCCGTAGAAGGTGCGGATGTCGGTGTTCATCGTACGCCCTCCATCCGATGGGCCCGGGAATTGGCGTGCAGGTCGACCGGGCGCAGCATGCCGAGCCTCTCACCGTCGTAGAAGGCCTCTACGTCGGCGGCGTCGTTGAAGCGCAGCTCGATCTTGCGCCCCGAGTAGCCCAGCGGCACCTCGTAGAGCACCGAGCCCAAGCTCACCGTCCTGGCCTTGCTGACGGTCCTCACCTCGCGCTTGCGGAACAGCTTGGGCAGGTCGGGGGGTGCCGGCCTGACGGCCTGCACCTCGGAGAGGTAACACTCGAGCGGGCTCTTGCCGATGCCCGAGTGGTAGCGGTTGTTGTACTCCTCCATCCAGGACTGCCACAGGCGGTTGAGTTCGAACAACTCGAGCGGCTTGTCACCGATGGTGGGGAGGAACTGCATCCTCACCGTCAGAAACAGACGCTCCACCTTCGCCTTGTGACGGTCGAAGGCACGGTAGGCAATGTCGCGACCGCCATCATCGCCAAACTCAGGAACCGAAGGTTTACTTCCTTTGCTGAGTTGAAGCTGGCGGTCAGCGAGCAATTGCGGGAGTACAACCACGAGGAGTTCCAGAAACGCGAGAAGAGCAGATACCTGGTGTTCATGGAAGAGGAGCTTCCAACGCTGGGTCCCCTGCCCAAATACCCCTATGAGGCAAGCACGTGGTATTACGGACGGAAGGTCCAGCTGAACTGCCATGTCTCGTACAAGTCCAATTTTTATTCTTGCCCATGCATACACCTGGGCAAGACGGTAGACATCAAGGCCATGAGCAGTAGGATAGAGTTCTACATCAACGGCGAGCGGGTGAAGACCCACGAGACCTTCCCTCCATGGGTGAAGAACAGGTACCGGACCGACCCTGAGGACATGCCGAAGGAGGGCCAGTACCAAGAATGGACCGAAGAGCGGATTGTCGGATGGGCATCGTCGATCGGAGTGAACACGCTGTTGGTGGTGCGCAAAGTCTTCGAGAGCGTGGAGGTGAAGGAACAGGGCTTCAACCCAGCCCTGTCCATCATCCGCCTGGGAAAGAAATACACCGACGAGCGACTGGAGACTGCATGTCGAATTGCCCTCGAACGCGGTTTCGGGAGTCCTCGGTACGCCCATCTTAATTCCATCCTCAGCTCAAATCAAGACGAGGCGTACCTGGCCGAGCTCGCCAAGGTAGAGCATGAGCCTGGGCAGACCACCACATTCACCAGAGGAGTCGAATATTACCGGAACTTCGGCAAGGGAGGATCGGATGATCGGCGATGAATCCATCAGAAAACTGAGGGAGCTCAACCTCTCCGAGATGGTGGAGATCCTCCAAAGGCAGGAGCATGACGTGGCCTACACCTGCATGCCGTTCGATGAGCGAATCCAGTACATCACCGACTACGTGTACAAGGTCAAGCAAGACAGCAAGATCAAACGGCTGATCAGGTCGGCGCGGCTGCGCTATCCGAACGCCGAGCTCAATTCGGTGCACTACGACAAGCGGGGCCTCGACAAGAGGTTGTTGATGGAGCTGGGAACCTGCGCATTCATAGAGTGCAACCACAACGTCGTCTTCAACGGCTTCACGGGAGCCGGGAAATCCTGGCTGGCCTGCGCGATCGGTAAGCAAGCCTGCAAAAGTGGCTACAAGGTCAGGTACTACAGAATGCCCACACTCCTCGAGGATTTCTACCTTCAGGAAGTGCGAATCGGTGGACGGCGCAAGTTGGTCCGAAGGTTGCAACATTACGACCTTCTCATCATTGACGAGTGGATGTCCTCCAATCTCGACGACAAACAGGTCTCCTTTATGTTTGAGCTGATTGAATCGAGGTACCAAAACAAGAGCACGGTATTCTGTACCCAATTCGCTCCGGCTGAATGGCTACCTCGATTGGGAGGAGGACCTCAGGCAGATGCAATAACCGACAGGATCATTCATGAATCAGTTTTCTTCAGTTCCGGAGATCTCAACATGAGAGAAGTAATGGGAATGAAGGACAAGACGGGCTCTAAAGGAACTGCCTGATTCAGGTGGTGCTGAAGTAGCGACGCACCGGTGCTGTCTCACGCCATCGCCGGTGCTATTCCGTGCGAATATTCATATTTCTTCGGGATGATGAATCATTTTACGGTACATCATGATTCTTTCATATTCAGGAATTGCAACCCAATCTAGGTATTCTTCAAAATGCCAAAATCTCTTTTTCCGATTTTCATCAGTTCTCTCGCACCTGCCAAAATTGGGCATAAGCCAAGGCCGACTCGTTACTTCCTGTCTACTCAACCCAAATGAATTAGCAATCATTGAAACAGTAACAAAAACCGGATTATTCTTCTCAATCAAGTTTGTCAAGGCAGTGTATTTAGCATCCACCTCTGTTAACCGATGAAATTCCTCTGCAGAAATCGTATACGCCTGAATTTTACCCATCCCTGTTTTCCTCCATAATTCGATTTTTCAAAATATTACTATACCGATGACATTCATCGCATTAAGCACTGATTGGCATTTATAGTCAATCGCTAAGAAAAATAAATGGAGTAGTTGTGAGCTGGTTCATAAGGTTTGTGTGGGGTAGAGGAGGGCCAACGTATCCTAGATGCGTATGAAAGATGAGGACCGGTGAGTGGCATTGGCTGACGAACAATATGGTTGGTGTCGATAGGCGGGCAGTGAGTCCCACATTCACACTCAATAAAGCCCAATCTTTGATCATCCCCACGGCAAGTTTCTTCAAGAATGCGTGAACACCAATAATTTACGGTGTCAAAGATTACTCTGTGAATACATTCAACTGGGATGTAAGCAATATTGTGTTGAGAACCTGGTTGTTGGTCAAATCCAAGTTTTCTTTCTTTCAGTCGAAAAGGACAAGAGTGGGATTGAAGAACCCTTGTTCCATCGCAATGAAACCCACATATGAGCCATACACCTCCCTGTCTATCCGATTTTGCTTACTGTAGAGTGTATCTTCCAACACTCTGAAATCGGGTCCTAAGATAATAATCCTCCCTCCGTCAGGAATTTCGCAGGAGAGGGTACCGTGCTCGGTCACCCGACGCCAGAGTGAGGTAACCCCCGCATTTGCAATCTGAACCGTCTTACCCGATACCAAAGGAAGAACATCGCTATGGTTCATGCATTGGTACGCTCCTACCATCAAACTCCCATCATCTGCAATCCACGGGGGAGTCTGGTCACGCAACGCAGGTAGGGTCATCGAGGTACGCCTGCTGCCTGTAATTGCGTAGGGTGTTGTCGTCATGCCAGTCACGATGAGATAGGATGGCAATTGTCCGATGAATTTGGTTTCATATACCTGCATATATAAATCGTGGGGCAGCAAATTGGTTGGCAGCCAATACCCCTCTCGAAACTCATGCTCGAAGTAGGGCATCGTTTCATCAAGCCGTGTCATTTCGATCTGAGCAAGATCATATGGACCCTCGACCTTCATGAGGGAAGGAACACCCAGCAGGGTTTCGAACGCAACTATTTCCCCCTGTGGATTTTCAAAGACACCTCCTCCCATATGTCGAGCGCTGGACGTATGGATAAACGTGCTCCCATTGAAGGCACTTGTCTCCAACGTTGAGGATTGAGAATTGAGATCGATCTTGAATATGCCTGCATCGCAGGCATAGTAACCGTCGTATGAGCCTATGTCTGGTGAAAACGCCACTGCCTCCAGCGATTTGGGCGCCACTTTTTTTGATTCCGGTGGCAATCGTTCCGTTTCCATCAACAAAGCATCGACGATGGGCAATGTTGTTTTGACAGCATCCATATGGCCGGCACAAAGTAGTGCTATAGCGCTTTGTGATTGAGGGATTACGAACAGCATCGCGGTGTATTGCAGGGTTCCACCGGATTTCCCCACCACCTGTATGCCTTGGGTGGCATAGGGTTCCCTCGAGGTCATGTCCCATCCAAGGCCGAAACTGAAGATGGGGTCATAAGAGCTCTCCTTCACGTACCTTGGATGCTGCCCTGTAAGGAATTTTGTGAGGCCGAGACTACTGAGCAATGTTGGATTGAACGCTGCTACGGCAAATCTGCATAGGTCTACCGCCGTTGATGTGATGCCACCGGACGCAACCGCATTGACGAATTCCTTTGGAAGTGGCACCGTGCGATTGGCATATGCTACAGCCATATTTGACTCTTCGTGAAAGAATCCCACCGATGTGTCATCCATCCCCAAAGGGTTGAAGATTCGTTCTTGAAGGAGTTGCTGATAGGAGGTTCCTGCCAGCTGCTCGATTACAAGCTGTGCCACGGTGAACCCATCATTGCAATAGGGTGAGAATGCACCCGGATCATGCTTCAGCGAAGCCTTGGACAACTCTTGCATAGTCTGCTCAGGATAATCAATGGATCGATGGGTGGAGAACGTTTGCCGCATGTTTGTTCCAGCAAAGCCTGATGTGTGGTTGAGCAACATCCGAACGGTAATGTCCCTATACCGTTCATCCTCCATTGTGAAATCCGGCAACACATCGCAAACCTTGTCATCCAGGTGTAACAATCCCTCATCCTCCAGCATCAGGATGGCGGTTGCCGTGAATATCTTGCTCACTGACCCAATATTGAATCTGGTGCTCTCCTCCACAGGCAAATCCTTGTAAAGATCTCGTTTGCCGAATCCCTTTGAATAGATGATCTTGTCTTCATGCATGACTGCGATGGACACCGCACTCACATCACCGTGTCCAGTGACCAGAGCATTTCCGACAGTATCCACTGTTTCTTTGGTCCGAAGGTATGGGTCGATCGGGTGAAGCACACATGACAAGCAAGCGGTCAATAGGATTACCGTCAATCCCAACAGCGGAGAGCCGGCCAGCTGTTTCATTCTCAAGTCCTCCTTGTAACCGCGCAAGATCCTTGATCCCAAACAATCCTTTTAGTGAACACTTTGAATAGAAAGCAATCAAACTCCCATGCCAAGTGCTGTAAGGGTTGAAGTGGTCTCTCCATTATCGCATGGGTTCAAACATGATAGTCAAAGAAAATATGCGGCCACCAGTCTCATCTGGACGATTGATGCGTACAAATTAATAATGCCAAATAATCGACAAAATACTATATACCGAATAGACTGGGTTTGGGAGTACGCTTTGTGGAAATTGCTGCCTTCTGGCTGAACATCGTGGGATTTTCCCTCCTGTTCGGGACCTTTTTTCTAACCCTCATTACTCGAAAGACAAACCGCCACAAGATGTTCGACCAATATCTCTGGTACATCGGACTTTCGTGGATGTGGTTTCTCTTCCAATTCATCGGTTTTGTGTACCTGACGGTGTTGCAGCGAGATACCCCGGCCATCTTGACGGTCAATACACTGATCCGCTATGCATTCACAATCATGGTCTTCCATCGGATTCCGTTGTTTCTCGATACCATCATCACTGGCGAGATTTCAAAGGATTCAAAAAAAATCTCTATCATCGTTGGATGCGGGACCTTTGTGTTGTTGATCTTGTTGGGATTCATCCGTTCAGTGGTAATCGGTCCCTATGTCACCGTACTTTTCAACGCTTTGGTGGGCGGTTCGTTTCTCTATGCACTCTTCCGTACCCGACGCCAACACTCCTACCGAGCAAAAAGAATGCGTTCGTTCTTGGTGATTTCGTCAGTCGCCTTCTTGTTTTTCAGCTGGTACGCGATCATATTCAACGTGTTCCCCACCCTCCACAGACCCGGGTTTGACCCCTTCGTTACATCCTTGTATATCATCGTATGGTGCCTGAATGATGTGATGGTCTACCTGCGTGAGTTTTCCTCCATCGGCACCAGGGAACGGAATCGGATGGAGAGCTTCCATGACCGATACAAGCTCTCCGAGAGGGAGCAGGAGATAGTGCGATTACTCGTTGACGGCATGACGTACAAGGAGATCGCATTCCACCTGTCGCTCTCCCCTAGAACCGTCGAGACGCATATCTACCGAATATTCAAGAAGTGTTCGGTGTCGACAAAACTCGAATTGATCAACAAGATATTCCCATTACGTAATCCTACGTAACGGGGCCCCATCGGCATGTACGTAACAATTCGGACTGGTAACCATTTCGATGGAATCGTAGTGTTGCGCTCAGGAGGCAAACATGAAACGATTCGGACGTGTTGCGCGATTGGTTCAAACATTCTTTGGTTGTAACGGCAGGAAGCATTTGGATTTTGAAGACGGGTTTTGTGAGCACAATGGCTGTGTTGAAGGCCCCAGGTTTTTCATCAGTCTTGAATCCAGGGACAACCGATTCCCAGCGAGTGTTCCAGAAATCCTAACCTGCCCTGCATGGGAACGATAGGCTGCGTCCCGAATCCAGCGATCATCCATCTAGAACGCCATACACAGACCGGGTTTGTAGTGCGGATAGAGTGGCAAGCGGCCAATCGCAGCAAGTCTTCGCCACGGTGGGCCGGGTTGTCTTGAAAGTGGGCTGGACTCCAATCCAGGTGTCCTGTTCGATGCCATATCAAGGAGAAGAATCATGAATGGAAAAACCCTACTGCTTTTCGCTCCGCTCGTGGTAATGGAGCTGATATTAAAGGCAGTGTGTCTGGGGGACTGGATGAAACGAGAGTCACTGAACGGTTTGTCAAGGACAGCTTGGCTACTGATCTTCCTGTTCGTGAATCTACTGGGTCCAGTGGCATACCTAGTATATGGAAGAAAATATGATGGCAATGATTGAGGTTCAACACATCACAAGACGATATCATGAAGTCGACGCGTTGAAAGGGATTTCCCTGTCGGTGCGCCAGGGGGCTGTCTTCGGGTTTCTTGGCCCCAATGGTGCTGGAAAGACCACGTTGATCAAAATCCTTGCCGGGCTCATCAAACCCACCTTAGGGAGTTTCAGGATAAACGGTGTGACCAATGCCGCTACGAAGAAGTACGTCGGATATTTAGCCCAACACCCTTCGTTCTATCCGTGGATGACCGGAAGGGAACTGCTGCGGTTTTCGGGTGAGCTCTACGGAATGTCTTCTACCGAGATAGGGCAAAGGATTTTAGAATTACTCGAACTCTGCGGCATTCAGCACGCAGCTGATAGGAGAATCGGAGGTTATTCGGGAGGAATGGTGCAGCGGCTTGGCATTGCACAAGCGATCCTGCACCGGCCGAGGGTCACTCTGCTGGATGAACCAGTTTCAGCCCTTGATCCGGTGGGAAGGAAGGAAGTGTTGGAATTGATCACTCGGTTGCGAGAGGAGACGACCATCTTCATGTCCAGTCATATCCTCGAAGACGTCCAGCGTGTGTGCGATGAGGTAGCGATTGTATCGCATGGGTCCATCATACTCCACGGGGAGGTGAAACCGTTGCTACAGTCCCATGCCCGACCACGCATGAGCTTGGAATTCGCCACCTCAACAGACGCTAGGGCCTTCCTTGCCCTCATGGCAAGCCAATCGGTCGTGGGTGCCGCTGAATCGGACTTCCGGGTAGCTATTGCAGAGGACGATTACCGTACAAGCTATCCAAATATCATGAGGATGCTTGCCGAACACGATCTGCGAGTTGTCAGCATCGGCCGGCAGAGCGCCACACTGGAGGATGTATTCATGCATCACATAGAGGAACGCAACCATGCATAACCAAATAAGCATTTTGTTGTCAAAGGAGATGACCGAAGGCTTCCGTACTCATCGATTTCTAATTTGGACGATCATCTGTGGATTCTTTGGCATCCTCTCGCCGCTCTCGGCGTATTATATGTCGGACATCCTGGCATTGATCGGTTCAACACAGAGTGTCCAACTCACCATAACCGCTCCCACCTATCGCGACGCTGTTGATCAATACGTGAAAAACTTCACGCAGCTCGGTTCAATCCTCGTCATATTCCTTGCAATGGGCAGCGTTGCCGGAGAAAAAGTCGACGGATTGCTGCAACTTTTGGTGGTCAGGCCGATACCATGCCGATCGATTCTCTGCTCGAAAATTTTGGCAATGGTGTTCACGGTCTGTTCGGGTCTCGGTGTCGCAGTGATTTTGAGCAGTCTCTATGCGTGGTATCTTTTCCCAGGATTTCCTGTGATCCCATTCGTGAAATCGAACCTATTGCTCATGCTATATCTCGTAGTGATCACAGTAATGACGATAAGTGTTTCAGCAATGGTTGAAAAACCCGTCGTTGCCGGTCTCTGCTCCATGGGTTTGTGGTTGCTGTTCAGCATGTCTGGATCGCTTGGGGGATTTGGTGAATATTCATTCACTCGTTTGGGGTCGGAGATGATTCGCCTCACGCAAGGGTTCTCCATATCATTGAAACCGATCGTGTCGTCTCTCGTGATCTTGATTGGAGGTAGCGGGGGAGCCCTTATATCGCTGAACCGATGGGAACCTTCTCAATAAGCTCTTGGTTGAAGCGCCGTATGGATTGGTATACAGGTTGCGCCAGCCCAGTGTGGGGGAAGCGTGAGGATAACAAAGAATACATCGAAGAATCATGATCGGTGTTCACCCTCATGATCAAACAAAGTTGGTACAAAGGGGATTCATTTATGGAGCACGTGGTATATCTCGATGCGAAGGCAAAGGAATTGGACAAGCTGGGAGACGGTGAGAAGTGCATGATCATCAGGGGAGCGACCGGAAGAAAGCTCCCCTACGGGCGGGTTTTTGCCGGCGAAACATTGTGGTTCGTCGAGAACAGCGGTGATGGAATGGTCCGTGGCAAAGCCATTGTGAAAAATGTTCTCAACTCGGAGAAATTGGAAGATTCAAAAGCCTTGGGGTTTATTTCGGACTATCAGGCAAAGCTCTGCCTGACTCCCGATCAAATCAAGCGATGGAGTAACAAACGATATCTTGTGCTGATTGAAGTGGAACAATACTTGGGAGTTGCACCCTTTCGAATCAATAGGAGCCCCTTTGGCAATATGGACGATTGGCTGCCTGTCGAGGCTATCGGCGACATCATGGAACTGCTTGGTTGAGTCTTCAAATGGCCAGAAGTGGGGAACAATTTGATGCAAACATCACGCATCGCAGTCGGTCAGCGGTGTGCGGTTCTACGGAGAGGGTAATTCAGAAATTTGGAACACGGTATGAAGATGGAACATAATGCAGAATCGAAAGGCCATCGGATGTGGTGGAGCCTCATGATCTTCTTCTTATTTCTCGGCGTATTGACCGCGTTGCTTTCCAGCAGTGTGCAAATACAGCGAAAGATCAGCCCAGAGGCTTCGCTTGACCAGTTCACGGCACATTTGGATGAATTGGTACCAGACCTGATGGCGAAATATGAAATCCCTGGCTGTAATATTGCTCTTGTGGTAAACAGCGAGGTTGTATGGAGTAAAGTCCATGGATATGCGGATAAGGAGAGTCGCAGGATTTTGACAACGGATACCCCCATGAGTGTCCAGTCCATCACAAAGTCCCTGACCGCATGGGCAGTGATGAACCTTGTTGGAAACGGTACGGTCGACTTGGATACCGCTGTGTTGCGATACCTGAATGGTTGGGAATTCCCCCCGACTGATTATCCGATGGAAACAGTTACGGTGCGGAATCTGCTAAGTCACGCCGCCGGCATGCCGTTGGGTGATTTCACGGACACATATGTTCCTGGAGATCATCTGCCGACCCTCAAGGAGAAGCTTGCCAAAGAAGCTGTATCGACACACGAGTCTGAAACGAAGTTCTCCTATTCGAATGTCGGTTACCACGTGCTGGAGCTTCTGGTAGAGGAAGTCAGTGGACAACGGTTTTCAGAGTACATGCGCAGCCAAGTGTTGGTTCCGTTGGGCATGAACGCGTCATTCTTCGAATTCGACGAACCTCTGCGACCATACCCCCCAACCGGGTATGACCTTGATGGTAATGCTGTTCCAGTTTACATCTACCCAGAAAAGTCTTCGGGAGGCTTGTTCTCGACAGCTGAGGATATTGCACGGTTCGCGGTGGCAGGAATGAAGGAAAATCTGGTATTGGGCGATGAGCAGATCCAGATGATGTATGCGCCGGAACGTAAAGATATCGGCATGTATGGCTTGGTGTTCGATGCCTATGGGTTCGGTCACTATATTGAGACGCTTCCCAATGGATTGCTATCCGTCTCTCACGGGGGGCAGGGAAACGGAATCATGACGCATTTTCAGATTGTGCCAGCAACGGGGGACGCCATCGTGGTGCTCACGAATAGCCAAAGAAGTTGGCCTTTTATTGCACTTTTACTCTCCCAATGGGCCAAATGGAGGGATCTCCCATCTGTGGGCATGGGTAACATCATACGGGCTCACTATGTGGTAAGCGGGTTCATAGCCCTGGTGTTCACTGCCAGCCTGCTGATGGTGGTAAGGCTTGCCTTGACTTGGAAAGAGCGAAAACCGAGAGGCGTGATGCTGTTCAAGTGCTCCACCGCGATGGTGCTCATGAGCATACTTGCATGGAGTGCCAACCAACCGTATTTGCTTGTTGCTTCAGTGTTTCCCGTCCTGTCACCATGGCTAGGGCTGGCAGTATTGATGTTTTCTGCCTCACTGTTGTTGTCGGGGATCTTGCCAGAGATCAAAAGGATGAGAGAGGTGCGAACATGAAATTCTCAGTTTCGGTTCTCACTCTTCTCGATGTTGATTGGCATGCATTGCGGATTGCCATGCATAAGAAAGCGAACTGATTCTGATAGACAGAATCGTATTAGGAGGAATAGTTTGAGAAAAACGAATCGGTTGTATCCAGTGGTTTCTTTTTCATTGAGGTTCATTACCGTGCACGTGCTGACGTATCTTGGCTTTGGCATATTCTTCATGATCGTCAGTAAATATTTTGCGTATTTTTCACATGATCCGATGTTCAGCGAGGTGATGAAGCCGTCAGATGCATTATCCGTCAGAATAGCACCTGTTGTGCAGGTCGTCCGTGGTGGATTTTTGGCTTTGGCGGTGTATCCGTTCAGGGTGGTCATCATTGAACGTACATCGGGTTGGATCAAGTTGTTCGTACTGCTGTTTGTGTTTTCCAGTATCGGATCGGTAATCACAGGGCCCGGATCGATCGAAGGTTTGCTGTATACCCGTTTCCCATTCGACCCAGTAATTGGGTATCCGGAGATTGCTCTCCAGATGTTTGTCTTTTCTTATTGGTTCTGTCGATGGCAAGGCAAGAAGATTGTTGAGAATGCTCACTACAAGGCACGATAATATGACATCAGGGCGTTTATGTAGTCTCGTCCTTTGCCTTCTACTGCAGTTCCTTCGGCAACATGGAGGATTGGCATCCTGTGGAGCGTATCGAGAACATCAGAGGAGCTATTCACTGTTTTACATGGAAGGTCAATGGGGCATGGCATTGTTTGGCTGCCACCTTGCCATGTATCCGTCTTGTGGATAATCGTGACAATCTGAGGGGAGATATGAAAATTCAGAGTATAAGATCTGGGGCGAGCGGAAGCCCGTTGGCTGGCAAATTGGCACGATTCAGTAGGATGTCACCGTACTGGTTCAAGGGACCCGACTGGAAGCCGCAAGAAAAAATAGGTTGCAATTGTGTGAATCGACCTCTTCTACGGTCGAACGACTTCCTGTCAAGACAATCGAATCACAGGGTGCTGACAATCGGTATGGTTTTGTTCTTGTCGTGGTTCAGAGAACACCGATGGATGCTGGGCTTCCCCTGTTGGCGTCCAACCAATCATCAAGGTTCGTGTTCATGGAGAACATCGCGGCAGGATATCAGGCGTATATCGATGTCGTGGAAGCAGATGCTAGCCTCCCTCTCGAAAGGGAGGGAGGTGGTTCACACCCCATGCAATCGAGTCGGATAGGTGGCGGGATTACCCAGAGGAGCTGGGATTCCCGCTGTGATGAGTAAACACATGGGTGATCGGCGCAACACGCACCTGGCGATGGCCGTGCTGAATCATCAATTGCTGGTTTGGGAGAAGCAAGTCACGTGAGTACCCCGATAATCAGGATGTTAGCTGGTATGACACCTGGTCTTGATACGTAATCAACAAGAAAATCATGGAAGGAGAAGAAAAAATGATACAGTATCTAGGATTTTTAGCACCAATAGCCTTCGTCTTTGCACTATCAGCACTTGCGCAGGTAGCTTCATTGAAGAAACAATTGGAAGTACTGGAAAAAACTGTGGATGCGTTGGAGAAAGAATTACAATCTAACACATAAGGCAATAGGTTGATTCCAATGTGGATGCGATGTCGTTCTAGAGTCTCAGTTTACATGGTTGAGCAATAGAAATTCGATTTCATGTCCAGTCATAATTGATTATCCAAAGCCACCCACCTCACTCGATCCGTGCTATACAGGGCAAACCATGCCGGACAAAGAAAGAAGGCCCATCGTATCATCTCGGCCAAGCGGTATCTCAAGTGCACGTGCGCGCCCTTGTAGTGCTACGTTAGCACGCAGACGGCGCTTCAGCAGAACAGCCTCTTGGTCAGCTAGGTTCCAACGGGAGGACAGCCTGGAGAATCTTGGTTGGGAATATGTTGGTACCCATACTGATGTCAAATCAGGGTAGACCATCAGCTCCTGACCTGGCTTTTAGAGCCACATGCCGATTGTGAGGAGGGTAAAATCGATTTGATTTGTACCAAAGCAATCAACCTGTTCGCACCTAACCGTATGGATTTTCTGGTGACACTTCTGTGTCTCAAGAACCTTGAGGTGGTTGTTTTTGTCCCCTATTTCCTAAGATCATGCCTTGTCTTGGTACACAGCGAAACCACCAGACGGTGACCATTGCCCTTCAGGTGATATGCTCATACCATTACACATCCTCAGGGGTGGATCATCAACCCTGGGGGAGGGGAGGCTTACCCTGCACAGTATGCGAAGAAAATTGGGAAGAGAGATGGACAGGAGAGCAAAAGAGAAGTACATCGTTGAGAAGATGATCAGGATGTACTGCAAGGGGAAGAAGCACAGCAACAATGGCTTGTGCCCTTCGTGCAGTGAGCTCGTAGAGTATGCTCAGATGAGGATCGACTACTGTCCATTGATGGAGGCGAAGAGTTTTTGCAGCAGCTGCCCGGTGCACTGCTACAACACAGAGATGCGACAGCGGATCCGGGTGGCCATGCGGTACAGCGGGCCGAGGATGGTGTACCACCATCCGCTTTTAGCGCTCGCCCACCTCATGCATGGAAAACGGAGGCTTTGAATGCAGGCCAAGAGTGATACCCAGCTCGTCATTGGACCCTATGAGAGTGCCAATTTCTCGAGAGAAGAGATTCTCGACCGTATCAAGCGATATGTCGAGGCGGTACCCACCCGACGCCTGATCATCTGGAACAACCAGGGTGACCAGTGGTTTGAGCGCTTGGTGAAGCTCTGTGATGTGCATCACCTTGAGCCGTACCTCTGGTATCCGGTCTTGGCAGACCGGATGGACAAGAGCCTCCCTGATACTGATGAACTGGTACGTTCAGCCACCTGGCAGAGTGGGTATGGTGAGCTGGGGCTCTGGGATGGCTTTGTAGGCAATGATGAGAACTTCCTCTTTCGCTGCCCCGAGCACTCCATCGATGGAGAGGAGGAGGGGCGAGAGATTGCGACAACACTCTCTCGCTTTGGGTTTGCCGGTGTCTTCCTTGACCGGATTCGCTACCCATCGCCGGCAAATGGGCTTGAGATGCTCTTCTCCTGCTTTTGCCAACGATGCCTTGAAACTGGGCTTGTACACCAACATCGTGTAGCAGAACAGGCTGTGGAGTGCATGGTCGCGTACTGTCTGGAAGGCCATGCGATGGATTGGCCGACGTTCGTCCAAGCATGCGGGTTGGGTGATTTGATGGAGAGACGGGCGCGAGCCATCACCGAGGTAGTGAAGACCATCACAGGGGGTGTGGACCGATCTCGATTCAGCGTTGGCCTTGACCTCCTCTCTCCCGCCCTCGCCCCGCTCGTCGGCCAGGACTATGGGCAGCTCTCGGTGTGCAGTGATTGGGTCAAGGCGATGACCTACACCCGGGCCATCGGGCCGGCAGGGTTACCGCTGGAGGCGCGTTCAATGGTCACGGGATTGCAAGAGGCCCACCGGGAGATTGGAAGAGAGAAGGCTTCGCGCTTTGTAGAGGGTCTGCTTGGTCTGCCCATTGGCTCGATGGAGGATCTCTATCAAAGCGGAGGCTTCTCCGTTGATGTGCTGCGCTCTGAGATTAGCTGCGCGCAGCGCTCGGTGCGCTGCGGCGTACCGGTAGTGGCCGGCGTCGAGCTCGTCGATCATCCGGTCTTCCCGACTCGGATTACCGCTGGGCAAGCCGATTCGATGATCGCGGCCACCGAAGCGACAGGCACTCCTGTGATCACCTGCTGGAATCTGCTCTACATCCCGAAGGAGAACTATCGCTCTTTGATGAGATGAGGATATTCTGCTTTCAATGTCGTTGGTCGCTCATCTCGTAGGTCTCGCAGAAGCGTGCGGCAAAGGAGGGCTCGATGCCGGCTCTCTCAAGGTGTGGCATCGCCCCGAAGGAGAGCATCCTCATCGAGGCATACCCCTTGGTCCGCTCTTCAGTCACCACGGTGGTGATCGAGGAGGGGAGGGCACAGAACGAGTGCCACAGAACCATGGGTGAGAGGCCGAAGAGATGGCCTAGCATGATACATATGATGCCAAAGTGGCAGAAGAGCACGTATGTGTCGCTATTGCCCTCTTGCGTGCGGTATATCCTGCCGCTTCTGCTATACCCTCGCTCGGCGAGAAACTCATCAAAGTGCCGGCATACGCTCTCATGATGGGACGCAATCTCCGCCCCCTCCATCTCCGGTGCATGAGCCCAGCGATCTGTGTCGTAGAACTCGTCTCGATGTGTCCAATGGATTGGACGCCAGTCCCACGGTACACCAGCAGAGTCGGGGTAGTCGGGCTTGAGCGGCGTGCTGTGGGAGAACTCGGTAAGCCAGGGGAGGACGATTGCCTCACGGCCGATTCTCTTCATCGTCAGTGAGGCGGTATCCTGGGCTCTGCCGAGCGGGGATACGTAGTAGTCGGTGACGGGAATGTTCTCCATGAATTGAGCCAGTGCCTCGGCTTCCACCCACCCCGGTGGGGTCAGGGAATCGTGCTCGTAATCAGGGTCGGCATGGCGGATCATCAGCAACTTCATGGCGCTACAACGTCACTTCCTTGTTCCCTGTCACTCTCATGTATACCAAAAGCGATATGATCGTGGTGACGGTCAAGATCGTGGCGTACGCCGCTGCCACCCCGTAACTGCCCCGGCTGACATAGGTATAGACGGCCAGCGTCAGCGTGATGGTATTGGCATTGTAGAGGATCACCGCAGTTGAGAGCTCAGTGATGATCGTCACCCAGCTGAGGATTGCGCCACTGATGATACCATTGCCCATCATCGGGACGGTGATGGTGAAGAAGGTCTTCATCTTGCTGGCTCCCAGCGAGATGGCGGCCTCCTCGATGCTCAACGGTATTTGTTGCAGGACCGCGACCGAAGACCTGATCGTATACGGGATCCTGCGGATGATCAGGGCGATCACCATGATGGCGACGGTTCCCGTAAGGAGGAACGGTCGTTTACTGTAACTGAACACCAGTGCAATGCCCACTACTGAGCCAGGGATGATGTAGGGGACCATCGAGAGGGTATCGATGACTTTATTGGCGATATTGCTTCTTCTCACGACCAGGTATGCGATCAAAATGGCCAACACGACCACAATCGCCAAGGCAGAGATTCCGATTTTGAAGGTATTGGGAATCGCCTTCTTCAGGTGGGTGAAAGCGAAGCGGTAGCTGTCAAGTGAATATCCTGGTACAAACAGCTTGCCGCTGGTCTTCTGGAACGAGGAGTAGATGACATACACCTGGGGCATGAACGCCAGGCAGACCACAAACCAGCTATAGAAGTTCAAGGCGAGGCTCTTGATTCCATGGGCCTGTTTCCTCTCGATGGAGTGGAGTGCGTTCATGGTGAATTTGTGGCGGTTGCTGAACCAGTTCTGGATGAGGAAGATACCGGCGGTGATGATGATGCCGATGATGCTCACCGTAGCTCCGAACATGTTGTTTCCACCTGTTTCGGCAAAGTATGCATCGTAGATGATGACGGGAAAGGTCTTGTACCCTTCGCCGATGAGCAGCGGGGTGCCGAAATCGGCGAATGCCCGCATGAAGACGAGCAGCGATGCTGCGATGATGGTTGGCATACAGAGCGGGATCACGACGGTGAAAAACATCTTGGCTCCGCTGCGCCCCATGTTGATGGAAGCTTCCAAGAGTGAGTTGTCGATGTTCTTCAGCGCTCCGCAAACGTAGAGGAATACCAAGGGGAAGAGCTGGAGGGTAAGTACCAGCAGGATTCCCTTGAAGCCATAGATACTCCCCACCTGGATGCCGATGCTTGCCAGCAGCTTGGTGAAGATCCCACTTCGGCCCATCAGCACGATCCAGGCGTATGCGCCGATGAACGGAGCTGACATACTGCAGAGGATAATCAGGATCTGCAACAGGGATTTTCCCTTCAGTTCATACATCTGATAAAAATACGCCAGCGGAACCCCTACTGCCAGTGAAACCAGCGTGGTGGCAATGCTCACTTTCAGGGAGTTGCCGATGGAGCGCACATAATACCGTTGACCGAAGAATGACCGAAAGCCATCCAAGGTGAACTGCCCGTCGGGGGAGATGACTGCTTCCTTCAAGAGCTTTGTGAGCGGGTAGACCAGAATGACCGCATAGAGTGCCAAGATCAGTACGGTGATCAGTTTCCAGACGTCCCGCTCCTTGGAGAATGAGGCAGTCATCGTTGTGCTCCATCGGACAGGTCGAGGTCGTTTACGACCCCCTCAACCAGATTTCTCTTCCCCTCTGAATCAAAGACGTTGATCTTGTCTGTCTTCACTCCAAGCGAGATCTTCGTGCCCTTCTCTATGATGCTGTCGATTTGTGACTCCTGGATGATCTCTGCCTTCTCTCCATTCTCGAAGTGGATGAAGTAGTGGGTATTGAGGCCGAGGAAGACCGCATCGTCGACGTAGGCTGCTACCCCCTCCTCTTCGTATGGTTTGACGAAGAGCTCTTCAGGACGTATCGAGAGGATCACGTCCTGTGGCTGTTTTTCATCGTTGCTGATGGTGTCCAGCTGAAGCTTGTACGCGCCAGGTAGGTGCACGAACGTCTTGCCATTGGAGATTTCCAGCCGAGATTCAATCAGATTGGTCCGTCCGATGAACGATGCGACGAAGAGGTTCGTCGGGCGTTGGTAGAGTGTCTTGGGGATGCCGATCTGTTGTATGATTCCTTCATTCATCACCGCTATCCTGTCGGAGACAGCCATTGCCTCCTCCTGGTCGTGGGTGACATAGACGGTGGTGATCCCAATCTCGTTTTGGATCTCCTTGATGACGGTACGCATCTCCACCCTGAGCTTGGCATCCAAGTTGGAGAGCGGTTCATCCATCAACAGGACATCCGGGGTGATCGCCAAGGCCCTGGCAAGGGCAACGCGTTGTTGCTGCCCGCCGGAGAGCCGCTCCGGCATGCGAGTCCGGTACTCTTCAATCTTCACCAACTTCAGGAATTGATCGGT
>JALOBD010000181.1 GCA_023228445.1 Sphaerochaeta sp.
CCAGGATCAAACTCTCCGTCATATCAATCCCGGTCCCGAGGGACCGGACTCAACAACTTCTCAGTTCGCCCCAGCAATGCGGCACAGCAGGCTGGCCCCGCCGTGCCCGAATTGACTAGGAAGCCCTTCTAGCTTCCAAAACACTCGATCAACGGCCAAAATCGGCAATCATCGGGTGTTCTTATCTTCTCTTCCCTTCTCTCATATCTCTGTCAAAAAACCGCGCCTTGCACACTCTATCGCTTGGCGCGCTCGGATAACATACCAAAAGTGCACCCCCAGTGTCAAGCGCTCTTTGAGACAATCGTCGCAGAATCACCCGCTCCGTTTTTCCAGCACTTCATCGACAATCCGGGCAAAGCCTTCACCGCCTCGTTCCGCGGCGACGTAGCGGGGCAATACCTCCATCGCTGCGCTCGCCTCGATGATGTTTCCCACCCCAAAACTCAACGGGATACGAGAGAACATCACCTGGTCGTTGGGGGCATCCCCACAGTAGCAACTCTGCTGCCTCAACGCCGTCTCATCGAGGCCCAGCACATCGCAAAAGAACGAGCGGCACCCCTCCCACTTGTCAAAGGATCCGAACCACGCGTTGATGTGGATTGAGCTGACCGCCGCTGAAGCGCCGACACCTCGACATACCTTCACCACCTGTGCAATCTGGTCGCTATCCAGGTACGGTGGTTCGCTGCCGTGGTCGAAGGCAATATCGTAGAGGCGGGCGAACTGATCGCTGGAGAGCTTGGCAGCGCTGACAGACGACAAGACCGCATCGATCAACGCCTCCTTGCGCACAGAGTAGCCCTCCCGGTCGATGGAGGGGTGTGTATAGTGGGTGATGAGCCCCTCCCTTCGGTAGAGGCACACTGCCCCGCTCTCGGCCACGACCGCCTCGATGGGCCACTGGCGCAGGTAGGTGTCGCCCCATCCCGCCGATCCGCCGGTCACGCAGATGGTACGGATGCCCGCCTCCTGGAGGCGGTAGAGTGCCGAGAGGGCGGCGGGGCGCAGCTTGCCGTCGCTGGTGATCGTGTCATCGACATCGGTGAGCAAAAATTCAACCGAGCGCGCCTCTGCCACACTCAGCTCCGTGATGCTGCGCATACCTTACCGACTCATCGAGGAGAGGGAACCGCTTTTGACGATTGCCCCTACGTAGGTGAGGAAGGAGATCACGCTCGCGATGGCGGCAAGGGCGAAGACCGGCGCCAAGGAGGTGTTGATCACCGCCCTAAGCGACGACTCAGGAGCCCAGACTCCCAAGGTGACAGCGAGGATCCCCAGCGCTCCGCTGACTGCATAGAGCACCGCCTTGCTCTTGCCCCAGATATTGGCGGGGACCGCAGCCCCCCTGCCCATCATCAACATCCTGACAAAGAGGATGGAGAGTTCGCGCCACATGATCAGGATGAACGCCCAGATCGGCATCATCGAGACGGAGACAAAGCAGACAAAGTACGTCATCCGGCTGATGGTGTCGGCAAAGGGGTCCATCACCTTGCCCAGGTCGGTGACCAGCTTCGAGCGACGAGCGATCTGCCCATCGAGGAGGTCGCTGAGCTCAGTAAGAGCCCAGAGGATGATGATCAGGAGCACAGAGAGCTTTGTGAAGCCCGCTCCCAGCCATATGGGCAGGTGGAAGGCGATGAAGAAGAGCGGAGCCATGACCAGGCGGCTGACGGTCAGCTTGTTGGCAATGTTCATAGCTGCACCCTGCCCGCTACCGCACTCTGGACCTGCGCGATGAAGGAGTCGGTGGCGATGCCCCCCTCCTGCCTGCCGCCCCGATAGCGGACCGAAACCTGGTCGCTTGCAGCCTCCCGCTCACCGACGATCACCATATACGGGATCTTCTGTTGGTTGGCATTTCTGATCTTGGCGTTCATCCGGTCGTCGCTGAGGTCGGCCTCCACTCTGAGGCCTGAACCACGCAGGCGGCCCACGAGGGCCTTGGCGTACTCATAGTACGCCTCGCCGACCGGGATCACCTTGACCTGAAGCGGGGCAAGCCATGGTGGGAACGCACCGCCGTAGTGCTCGATGAGGACACCAAAGAAGCGCTCGATGGAGCCGAGCAGTGCCCGGTGGATCATGTAGGGACGTTTCTCCACCCCATCGCGGTCGACGAAGGTCAGGTCGAAGCGCTCCGGCTCGTTGAAGTCGAACTGCACGGTGGAGAGCTGCCACTCCCGCCCGATGGCATCCTTGATCTTCAAGTCGATCTTTGGTCCGTAGAACGCACCGCCGCCCTCATCGACCTCGTAGGGCAGCCCCTCGGCCTCGATGGCCTTGCGCAGCGCCTCGGTGGCATCGTCCCACTTCTCCTGCTCACCGACGGACTTCTCCGGTTTGGTGGACAGGTATGCGTTGATCTCCTCAAAGCCGAAGGCGCGCAGCATCGAGAGGCTGAAACGCAGCACCTCGAGGATCTCCTCACCCATCTGGTCGGGGGTGACAAAGAGGTGGGCATCATCCTGGGTGAAGCCGCGTACACGGAGCAGACCGTGCAGGGCCCCCGCCTTCTCGTAGCGGTAGACGGTGCCCAGCTCCGCCCAGCGGAAGGGCAGCTCCCGGTAGGAGTGCTTGCTGTTCTTGTAGATCATGATGTGGAAGGGACAGTTCATCGGCTTGACGTAGTAGTCGCTCTTGTCCATCTCCATCGGAGGGTACATCCCCTCCTTGTAGAAGCCGAGGTGCCCGCTCTTCTCCCACAGCCATGCACGCCCGACGTGTGGGGTGTAGACCATCTCATAACCGTTTGCATAGTGCTCGGCTCGCCAGAAGTCCTCAATCTGTTGGCGGATACGCGCCCCCTTGGGGTGCCAGTAGACCAAGCCGGGACCCGCCTCCTCATGGAGGCTGAAGAGGTCGAGCTCCTTGCCCAGACGGCGGTGGTCGCGCTTCTCGATATCGGCGAGGTGCTCCAAGTGGAGGCGCAGCTCCTTGGCATTCTCCCAAGCGGTACCGTAGATTCGGGTGAGCATCGGATTGGTCTCCTTGCCGCGCCAGTACGCCCCGGCGATGCTCATCAGCTTGAAGGCCGCGCCCTTGAGCTCCTTGGTCGACCCAACGTGGGGACCGCGGCAGAGGTCGACGAAGGAGCCGACACTGTAGAGGGAGACCTCCTCGTCCTCATCGATTGCATCGAGCAGCTCGAGCTTGAAGTGCTGGTCGGCAAAGCGGCTGCGCGCCTCGTCGCGGCTGACCACCGTCCGCTTGAACTCGAGGTCCTGGGCGATGATCGCCTGCATGCGGGCGGTGACCTCCTCCAGATCCTCACTCACCAACTGCCTGGGAAGGTCGAAGTCATAATAGAATCCATTCTCAATCGCCGGCCCGATCGCAATCTGGGCGCCGGGAAACATCTCAAGCACCGCCTCGGCCATGACGTGGGCCATCGAGTGCCTGATCTTGGAGAGTCTCTCTCCCTGCTCTTCACTTGCCATACCATCTCCTACAAAAAAGAACCATCACGACTTCGCCTCCGGTCTCCCGGCAAGGACGAAGACATGAGGGTTCTCATCTCCGCGGTTCCACCTTGCTTCCCCTCTTGGCTCTACGGCGCCAACAGAGGCTCTCATTGACCCTGTTTCGCCAGGGGTGCGGCATAGCCTACTGGGCACTCCGTTCGGTATGCGGCTCAAAAGGGGTTTTCATCGCTCGCCTGCCAGACCCCTCTCAACCGTGGAGGTCCTCTCTGTGGCCCCGATGACGACTACTCGTCTTTCTCACTGCCTTGGGCCAAATATGCTCCTTACGCCCTAGTTAGTCAAGAGTAGAGCGCCGATACAACGACCGAAGCCACCTGGCAGAGCAGATGTTCGTCTCCTGCGGTGAAGCGATCCAAATCCGGGCTGTCGATGTCCAACACGCCTACCACCGAGCCACAAGCGGTGACCAGCGGCACGACCAATTCACTTCTGCTTGCACTATCGCAGACGATATGGTCAGTGACGGCATGCACATCGGCGATCCGCTGGCTCTTCTTTGTCCGGGCGGCAAGGCCACACACCCCGCGCTCAAAGGGAATCTCGGTACAGGCGACCTTGCCTTGAAAGGGGCCGAGCAAGAGGCGTTCTCCACTCTCATCGGTAAGATAGAAGCCCACCCAGTTG
>JALOBD010000010.1 GCA_023228445.1 Sphaerochaeta sp.
CTGGTCAGAAGCGACCAAAACAGCTACGATTGGCTCGGAGGATATCATGCAGAGAGTAGTAGTTGCCAACGACCACGGGGCGGTAGAGCTCGCCCAGACACTGATCACCCACCTCAAGGAGCGGGGCTTTGCAGTCAACCACCTCGGGGTGACCACAACCGACTCCGTCGACTATCCTGACATGGCGGCAGCGGCATGCACCGAGTACCTCGCCGGTGGATACGCCTTTGGCGTCCTACTCTGTGGAACCGGCATCGGCATCTCCATCAGTGCCAATAAGATCGACGGTATCCGCTGTGCGCTTCCGCAGAACCGCTATGCTGCGGCGATGGCGAAGAGCCACAACGATGCCAACTTCATCGCCTTCGGCGGTAGGGTCGACTATCCTGAGGACCCGGTCTCGATGCTCGACTCCTATATCGATGCCACCTTCGAAGGTGAGCGTCATCAACGTCGCGTCGATAAGATCATGGGCCTTCAGGGCTGACGCATCGTGGGGAAGATGAAGGGATAGGGGAGCAGCTCGTCGAAGCGATGGACCTCATGTGCCCCACCTCTCCCCTCGGCAAACGCCGTATCGACGAGGTGAACCTCCGTCTCAGGGCGGCAGAACTCTGCCAGGACCTGCAGGCAGAGCGCGCAGGGAGGAGCGGGCGGGTCATCGTCGGTGACCACCACCAGGAGATCGATCCCGACCGTCCCCTCCTCGGCGATCGAGTGGAGCACCGCGTTGCGCTCAGCGCAGATCGTCGCCCCATAGCTGGAGTTCTCCACATTGCACCCGCTGTATACCTTCCCGCTCTTGGCGCTGACCAAGGCGGCGCCGACCTTGAATTTGGAGTAGGGAGCGTAGGCGTTGCGCCGGCTCTCCAGCGCTGCTTGTATCGCCTCATCAAAGAACTGTGAGGGGTGACCGGATTGAGAGACTTCTATGCGGTTTGCCCCGTAGATCACCCCCTCTTTGGCTCTGAGCACTCTCAGTCGCTCATTGAACTCACCAATTGATGAGAAACGGCCAAAATCGACAAGGGTATCCAGCACCACATCACAGCCCGCCTCTGTCAACGCTGATTCGCCGAAGGAGTTTGGAAGGGCCAGCACGGCACACTGAGCACGCTTGGCACTGACCACCCCATGGATCGAGTCTTCGACAACCAAGCACTGGTCGGTGCTCAAGCCCATCGAGAGGGCGGTCAATTGGTAGATGTCCGGGTAGGGTTTATTGCGTACCACCTGCTCGCCGGTGACGATATTGTCGAAGTCCGCCTCCTTCAGGCCGATGGCTGCCAGATTGATCAACGCCTTGTGCCGTTCGCTGCCGGTGGCAAGGCCCACCTTCAAGCCAGCGCGCTTGGCGTCAGCGAAGAACTGGTGCACCCCGGCAAAGGAGACAGCCTCCCTGGCCGCCTCAGCGTAGAGCTCGTAGAGCTCAACGCGGTCAATATCGAAGTCGATCGAGAGGCCGTATCGCTCCCCCACTCCGACAAGATAGCGTCGGTCGCCGGCGCCCACGAAGGGCTTGAAGTCCTCCTCGTTGGCCGTGATGCCGCGACGGGCAAAAAACGCTTGGGCAGCGTGGAGGATGATCGGCTCGCTGTCGATCAAGACACCGTCCATATCGAACAAGATTCCCTCAATCATGGTAGCTCCTAATGCATGATGGTCTTTCCCCGGCCGACGCTCTGCTGGGCAATGAATTGCCCGTTTCCCGGGATGCCGAGGTAGATCGAGTCCCCCATGACCAGCCGCCCACGCAGGTAGGTCATCACCGCTTTGCCCAACACCGCAGTGCCGCTGTACGCGGAGTAACCGGCAGCACTGTGGGTGTTGTGGTCGTCGATCGTCCATGCGTGGTCGGGGTCGAAGAGCACCAGGTCGGCATCACTGCCCACCCGGATGGCTCCCTTACGGGGGTAGAGGCCGAAGGCTTTGGCCGGGGCGGTGCTCAGCAGGTTCACCACCTGCTGGATTCCGATGCGCCCGCTGTTGGCGGCCATGGTATAGACGAGGCTCAACAACTCCTCGCTACCCGGGATACCGGGCAGGATGGTCCGGCTGTCATCGCCGGCAAGCTTCTGCTCTTTGGCAAAGGCGCAGTGGTCGGTGGCGATGACTTGAATCTCGCCGTTGAGGACCGCTTCCTGCAGAGCCTTGCAATCTTCTGCTTCCCTCAGTGGCGGGGTCATCACAAAGAGGGCGCCATCGGCTCCTTCAAGGTACGATTTGTCCAAAAAGAGGTAGTGGGGGGTGGTTTCGGCGATGATCCGCAGCCCCTTGCTGCGAAGCGTCCTGACCATCTCCAGGCCGGCACGGCTGGAGAGGTGGACCACATAGAGGGGCATGTCAAGTTCGAGGGCGATCGTCCCCACCGTCTCAATTCCCTTCGCTTCAGCGCTTGGGGGACGGAGGATGGCGTGGGATGCAGGTCCCCAATCACCTTGGTGGGCGCGTTCAGCCTCGGTGATGGCATCATCATCCTCGCAGTGGACACTGACGAGGATTTCTGCCTCCTTGGCGAGGGTAAAAATCTCCTTCAGCGCTTCACGGTTCTCGATCATGTAGCCGATGTTCTTGTAGGTGGTGAAGAGCTTGATGACCTTCACGCCCAGCCTCTTGAGCTCTTCAAACTCCCAGCGGAGTGTTGGCCTCAGCTCATAGACCCCTTGGTGGAGGGAGTAGTCGATGGCCATCGCTTCTCCCATCTCCTTGATGCGACGCTTGGCACAGGCGGCGAGTGAGCTCTTCTTGTCGTCGTCTGAAAAGTCGATGACCGTCGTCACCCCGCCATAGGAGGCAGCCTTGCTCCCTTCTGCAAAGGAGTCGGCGGTGACTGTACCGCGGCTTTCCAAGTGGTAGTGGGTGTGGGCGTCGATGATGCCCGGCAGAATGCACAACCCTTCGGCGTGGATGATCTCACACCCATCACCCACCGTGCGCTCATCGATTTCATTGGAGATACGCACCACCGTGCCATCCTCGATGAGGATGTCGGCATGGCGCGTCCACTCGGTATCGACAACAAGTCCGTTTTGAATCAACAGTCTGCTCATAGGAACAAGATACCCCATTATGAGCAGACTGCAAAGCAAAAGAAGCGCTAGTAGCGCAGGTCGGGCTCCTTGACGGCACGTACCTCATCCAACCGTCCAACCGGACAGTGGTGGGGCGCGTCCTTAAGGATTTTTGGGTCGTCCTTGGCCAGGTCGAGGATTCGCAGGAACGCCTCGATAAAGCGGTCGAGGCTCTCCACACTCTCACTTTCGGTGGGTTCGAACATCAGTGCCTCGTCGACGATCAACGGGAAGTAGACCGTCGGCGGGTGGTAGCCTTCATCGATGAGGGCCTTGGCCACATCCTGGGCAGTCACCCCATACTGCTGTTTCAACGCCGAGGCACTGGCAACAAACTCGTGCATGCACAGCTTTCCATAGGGGATCGAGATTCGTTGCCCGAGCTTTGAGGCGAGGTAGTTTGCATTGAGCACCGCATGGCGGCTTGCCGCCTTGATTCCCTCGCTCCCCATCCGCAGGATGTAGACGTAGGCACGCAGGATCACCAAGAAGTTGCCCCAGAACATACTCACCTTGCCGATCGAATCCTCATCGTCCCACCGGTAGACGTAGCCGCTGTCGGTCAGCTCGATGTCAGGTTTGGGCAGGAAGGGGCGCAGGCGATCGTTGACCATCACCGGTCCGCTGCCGGGTCCTCCACCACCATGGGGGGTGGAGAAGGTCTTGTGAAGGTTGAGGTGGATCACATCAAAGCCCATGTCCCCGGGCGTCGCCATCCCCATGATGGCATTCATGTTCGCCCCATCGTAGTAGAGCAGGCCACCGGCCTTGTGGACCATCTCGCTGATCTTGAGGATGTCCGTCTCAAAGAGACCGAGGGTGTTGGGGTTTGTGAGCATCAGGGCTGCGACGGTGTGGTCGAGCTTCGAGGCCAGGTCCTCGACGTCGACGAGCCCCTCCTTGTTGCTCTTCACCTCCACCACATCAAAGCCCACCACGGCGGCACTTGCCGGGTTGGTCCCGTGGGCACTGACGGGGATGAGAACCTTGACCCGCTCCGTCTCCCCTCTCTTGAGGAAGTAACTGCGGATCATCTTCAAACCCGTATACTCACCGTGGGCCCCGGCACACGGTTGCAGGCTCCCCCAGCTCATGCCGGTGATGGAGGAGAGGTCCTCCAAGAGGTTGTACATCACCGAGAGGCAGCCCTGCACGGTGGAGATGTCCTGAAGCGGGTGGATCTGGGTGAACTGGTCCATCGCAGCGATATGCTCACCGAGCTTGGGGTTGTACTTCATCGTACACGATCCCAGTGGGTACATGCCGTTGTCCACCCCATGGACGAGGGAGGAGAGGCGGGTGAAGTGGCGCACCACATCAAGTTCGGCCACCTCGGGCAGGCGGGCTGCCGTCTGTCGCTGCAGCTCGGGTGGCAGCTCGGGAAGGGCTTGGTCGAAGCCACGGGGCAGGTCCAACGGTGGATAGCAGTACGCTTTGCGTCCAGGTTTGGAGAGATCGATCAACAGGGGTTCACTCACTTCAATACCCTCCGGGCAGCTGCGAGGTAGAGCTCAAGCTCCTCACGGCTCCGCTTCTCGGTCACTGCAACCAGCAGGACCAGCTCATCAGCACTCTTTCGGGTGAGGCTGGAGAGCCGTACCCCGGCAAAGATCCCTTCGTTTCGTAGCTCCTGCAAGAACTTACGCATCCGTTTCGCATCGGAAAACACCAGTGGGAACTCACACCAAAACGGCTTGTCCCAGACCAAGGTAACCCCCGGCAGCTGTGCGAGGTGGTAGGCCAGATAGTGGGCCTTGGCGTAGCTCTGCTGGGCTGCCTCGACCATCCCACCCCATCCGAGGCTGGAGAGGTGGATGGTAGTCATCAAGGCGGCGAGGGCTTGGTTGGAGCAGATGTTGCTCGTCGCCCGCTCCCGCTTGATGTGCTGTTCCCGTGCCTGGAGGGTCAGCGTATAGCCACGCCGACCCTGGCTGTCCACGGTCGCCCCCACCACCCGTCCGGGGATCCGTCTGAGCAGCGCTTGGCTCACCGCCATATAGCCGCAGGAGGGACCGCCGAAGGCGAGCGGCAGGCCGAGGGCCTGGGTATCGCCGATGGCGATGTCGGCTCCCCACTCCGCCGGGCTCTTTTGGATGGCAAGCGAAAGGGGGTCGGCGCTGATGGTCAAGAGCGATCCGTTTGCATGGAGCCGTTCGGCCACGCTCGTATAGTCCTCCAAGAGTCCGTAACGGTTGGGAGTCTGGACGATCAGGCCGGCCACCTCATCACCGAGCATGCTCTCCAGCTTCTCCAAGTCAGCGGTCCCATCAAGCTGGGGGATCAACGTGATGGAGTGCTCGGTGCCCAGCGCCCACGTGTTGAGGACCTTCAAGGCGAAGGGATGGATTGTCTCACTGACCAGTACGACACGGGACTTGCGCTTGGCTGCGAGCATCAGGCTTGCCGCTTCGACTGCAGCATTGGCCCCATCGTAGAGGGAGGCATTGGCCACATCGAGGCCGGTGATCTCACAGATCATCGACTGAAACTCATAGATCGCCTGGAGCAACCCCTGGCTCATCTCGGCCTGATAGGGGGTGTAGGCGGTGACAAACGACGGCAGGGAGGAGAGGGCCCTCACCGTTGCAGGAGTGATGTGGTCGTAGCAACCACACCCCAAAAACGGGATGCCACGCACATTGCGCTGGGCGATTGAATCGATCATGCGCTGCACTTCGTCCTCAGTCCTGCCGTGACTGATGGGAACGGAGTCCTCAAGCAGCAGGTCAGCACCCAAGCCGCTGAAGAGGTCGTCGATACTCTCGACCCCGATGGCCTTGAGCATCGCACGCCGATCGGCATCGGTGTGAGGGATATAGGGATAAATCATAGGTACCTCCAGGTACGCGGACACACCACTGCCGCCCAAAAGGCGGCAGCAGCTACATCATTCACAGAGAGGCAAGGAAGGTAGCGTACTCGTCAGCACTCATCAGTCCATCATACTGGCTCTGGTCAAAGGGGCTGAGTACGTAGAGGTGGTTCGCATAACAATCCTCGTTGATCAATTCGGGCGATCCATCAAGGTTCTCATTTGCCTCCACGACCACCCCTTCGACCGGGTTGACGATCGGGCTTGCCGCCTTGACGCTCTCGACCGTGGAGATCTCCTCCCCCTGCTCGTAGCGTTCACCCACCGGGGGAAGTTCGACGTAGACAATCTCCCCAAGCTCGGCCTGGGCGTGGTCGGTGATGCCAACGAAGGCCCTCTGTCCGTCGATGCGGACCCATTCGTGGTCTTTGCTGTATCGCAAATTCTCCAAAATCTTACTCATAAGTCTCCTCCAACCAACGTCAATGCTACCATCGCCAACCCATGTTGTATAGGGTCAGGCGAAATACTCTTGCAGGAAGGGCAGGTCCAGCTCGCTGTAGAGGGGGAAGCGGTCGAGCAGGGCGATCACCCGCTGCTGCGCCTCCTCCCGTACCGCCTCAGCGGTGATGGCTCGCGCCTTGCTCGGGCTGCCGGCATTGGCTCCCTTGGTCAGGATGGCCGCCTTGGTGTTTTGCAGCACCAGTGCGATGATGGAGGCGACCTCCTCCATCTCGGTGCTCCCCATCCCCAGCGTGGTGAGCGCCGGAGTTCCAATCCTGAGGCCGCTGGTGTACCACGGCCCGTTGGGATCAAATGGCAACGAATTGCGGTTCAGCGTCACGCCACAGTCGCGCAACGCGCTCTCGGCCTGCCGACCGTTGAGGCCAAAGGAACGCACATCGAGGAGCATGAGGTGGTTGTCGCTGCCGCCGGTGGCCACGGTGATGCCCTCCTTGATACAGGCGGCGGCAAGCGCTTGGCTGTTCGCTACAATCTGTGCTGCATAGTGGCAAAACGAGGGATCGAGCGCCTCCTTCAATGCCACCGCCTTGGCCGCCATCATATGGGGAAGCGGGCCGCCGAGGATCAAGGGGCACCCCTTGTCGATGCTCTCGGCAAACTCCTCGGTGGCGAGTACCATGCCACCGCGGGGGCCGCGCAGCGTCTTATGGGTGGTGGTGGTCACCACATCGGCCCACCGCACCGGGTCGTACTCATCGGTGAAGACCTTGCCGGCAACCAGACCGGCAAAGTGTGCCATGTCGACCATGAAGACCGCTCCGACGCCCTTGGCGATCTCACTCATCCGCTTGAAGTCAATCTTACGTGGGTAGGCAGAGTAACCGGTGAGCAAGATCAACGGCTTGATCTCTTTGGCCAGGCGCTCGATCTCATCGTAGTCGAGCACGCCCGTCTTTTCATCGACACTGTAGCTGTAGGCGTCGAACATCTGGGCCGACACATTCTGTCGGTAGCCGTGGGTGAGGTGGCCACCACTGTAGTAATCCAACGCCAGAAGGCGCTGATTCCCCATCGTGTGACGAATGGTGTCCCAATCCTCACGGCCAAGATCGGCGGGGTTGGTGATGCCCATCTCGCTGAGCGCAGGAACCTGTACCCGGGTGTTGAGAATTGCCCAGTATGCCACAAGGTTGGCGTCAGCACCGCTGTGCGGCTGTACGTAGGCGTACTGCGCTCCAAAGAGCTCTTTGGCGTAGTCGCAGGCGAGCGCCTCAATGGCATCGACGTTCTCACAGCCGGCGTAGAAGCGGTGATACGGGTAGCCCTCACTGTACTTGTCGGTCAGCAGATTACCCATGGCAAGCTGGACTGCCATCGAGGAGAAGTTCTCGCTGGCGATGAGTTTGAGGTGACTGCGCTGGTCTGCCAGTTCGTTGACGATCCGCTTCGCAACCTCACGCTCAACAGCCGAAATTTGATCGAGGGCGGCGGTGTAGGAGACCATCGCACTCTCAATCTTCCCCCCTCGGGCAAGATATGCATCCAATGCTCGCGTATTTGCCATTCTGTAACCTCATGTATGCTCGCTAGTATTTGGCATATTTTGCCGTTGTATACCTCTAGTGTCAACGCAGTGGCAACATTTGCCTGGAGCATACCGGAGAATCCCTGCATCCTCACATGATGATCCCCCTTGGCTCTGGAGATGACAGAGAAGGGCCTCAGGGGGCAATCCACACCGTACATGCGTACAAAACCACTCACTATCCCTATACAAAACAGGGGGTTTGTCCTCCATCAGGACAAACTTCGTTCAAATGCAAACTTTTTGTTGCAATTTATTGCTTCATCCCACTAGAATGAAACGATTACCTTGACACAAGGGGTCAAAATACCACATCAAGTTTAGGAAAAAGAGAGTACAGGTATGGCAGAGAAGAAACAGAGAGAGGCATTGGCCAGCAGGTTGGGATTCATCCTGTTGTCGGCGGGGTGTGCAATTGGACTGGGCAATGTATGGAGATTCCCCTTCATTACGGGCCGGTACGGCGGTGCAGCGTTTGTGTTGATCTACATCATCTTCCTGGTGATCCTCGGCCTGCCGGTCATGGTCATGGAGCTGGCCATCGGACGGGCGAGCCAACAGAACATTGGCCTTGCCCTCAACACCCTCACCCCGAAGAAGCGGGTGTGGGGACTCTACGGCAAGTTCGCCATCGTTGGCAACTACACGCTGATGATGTTCTACACCACCATCACCGGATGGTTGTTGGCCTACTTCTTCCATACCTTCAAGGGTGACTTCACCGGCCTCGACACCGCTGGTGTCGGCGCCTTCTTCGGTGGAATGTTGGAGAACCCCTTGATGATGACCTTCTGGATGGTCCTGGCGGTAATCCTTGGCTTCCTACCGGTCGCCCGGGGACTACAAAGTGGGGTTGAGCGGATCACCAAGTGGATGATGGTCGGCTTGATCCTTCTCATGGTCGCCCTCTCCTTCAACAGCCTTACCCTGCAGGGTGGCAGCGAGGGGCTCAAGTTCTATTTGGTACCGAACTTTACCAATCTCTTCAACAATGGCTTCTTCGAGGCGGTCTACGCCGCAATGGGGCAGGCGTTCTTCACCCTGAGCCTCGGCATCGGCTCGATTGCCATCTTCGGCTCATACATCGACAAGCAGAACCGCCTCACCGGCGAGGCGATCCGAATCATCGGCTTGGACACCGTCGTTGCGCTTACCAGTGGCCTGATCATCTTCCCGGCAGCCTTCGCCTTCGGCGTGCAACCCGATGCCGGCCCATCGTTGATCTTCATCACGCTGCCCAACATCTTCAACCAGATGGCAGGCGGACGCTTGTGGGGAACCCTCTTCTTTGTCTTCATGAGCTTTGCGGCTCTCTCCACACTGATCGCAGTCTTTGAGAACATCATCAGTTTCTGGATCGATTTGAAGGGAACCAGCCGTAAGAAGGCGGTCTTGATCAACGCCATCGCAATCTCAGTGTTGAGCCTGCCGGTCATCCTGGGCTTCAACAAGTGGTCGGGCTTCACCCCCTTTGGAGCAGGAACCAACGTCCTGGACCTCGAGGATTTCGTCGTCAGTACCACACTGCTGCCCCTCGGTTCGTTGATCTTCACCCTCTACTGCACCTGGCGGTATGGGTGGGGATGGGATAACTTCATCAAGGAAGCGGACAGCGGAACCGGGACGAAGTTCCCCTCCAAGCTGCGCTTCTACTTCAAGTATATCCTGCCGGCGATCATCATCGCGATCTTCATTAAGGGATATTTTGATATTTTCCATGGTTGACAGAAGCGGGAGCAATGCCTATAATTTCCTAGCGTTCAAGCAAATATATGGAGGATTTGTGGCTAAAGAAGAAGCAATTGAAGTGGAAGGCATTGTAAAGGAAGCCCTCCCCAACACCATGTTCCGCGTCGAACTGCAGAACAAACATGTCATCCTTGCCCATCTGTCGGGCAAAATGCGCAAGCACTATATCCGGATTGTCCCCGGAGACACCGTACGGGTCGCCATGTCGCCGTACGACCTCACCAAGGGGCGTATCATCTACCGGGAACGATAACAGCAGGACAAAGGCCGGGGTACTCCGGCCTTTTGCTGTCCTCACCCCCTCTTCATGATTATCCAGATCACCCCGCTGCCGCCATGGCGCTCGGCGGGGGTGTATGCTTCGCGTACTACACCACTGAGCCTGATCTGCCCAAGCGCGGCATCGCGCAAGAGCGAGTAGCCCTTATCGTTGTGCAACCCTTTGCCGGTGATGATGGCAATCTTGCTCAGCTTGCGCAACGCCGCTTCCCGTAAAAAGTCCGCACTCGCCTTCTCCGCCTCCAACACCGTCAGGCCATGGAGGTCCAGCGTCGCTTCGGGGATCATGGCCCTCAGCTCTGCAATGGTGCGAGGGACGATGGGCGTGCGTTCGCTCTTCAGGCTCTTCTCGATGGCCCTCTCCTCATCGCTCTGTTGGCTCCACTGACGATACGTGTCGGCAAAAGACCAGGCAGCCTTCACTTCTCGTTCATCGTCGAGCTCCGCTTTCTGTTCAAGCGCCTCGCCGATCTCTTTGGAGGGAGTCATCGGTCCAGTCGGGCGTTGGGGCCGCTTCTTGGGAGAAATCGGCTGGGGCTTCTTCTTGCCACTCCTGCCCTCAAAGGCATCGAGCAGCGCGCCGAAGTCTTTCGTAGGCTTGTAGCGATCGCTCTTCTTGGGGAGCGGGTCGCTGACACTCGCCGGAGCTTTCTTCTCCCCCTCCCACTCGGCCAGGATCTCCCCAAAGTTTTTGGAGCTCTTCATGCCAACACGGCGCTGTGCTGGCTTAGGCAATGAGCCCAACTCGCCGGTGGACTCCCAACTCTTCAGCACATCGCCGAAATCGGCCTTCGGGTCATACCCGGAGACGATTGGTTTCTTACGTCCTGTAGATGGATCAAGACGGTCGGAAGCAACCGTCTTGATTCTCACGGTGGGCTTGTCTTTGGTCTTGGCCATCAAACCTCCCGTACATCGAGAAGCTGATTCACAAAGGGTTTGATGATCTCCACCGCCCGACTCATCGTGGCTCCTTGCACCTTGACGGTACAAATGGCGTTGGTCGGATCGGTTCCCATGAAGGTACCGAAGGCGATGATGTCCATGCCGGCCTCACTGAGTGCCTGACTGATCTTGGCGATGGTCCCCGGCTTGTCGTCGACGATGAAGGAGACACGTACGCCGAAGTGGCGCGCACCGAAGAGTTCAAGCAGGATCTTGAACATGTCGCTCTTGCTGACGATGCCGATGAGCTTCTCTCCGTCGAGGACCGGCAGACTTGAGAGATCTTGGTCGACCATCATTCGCGCCGCTTCCTCTACCGTCGTATCCTTGGTGATGGTCACCACATTCCGGCTCATCAGCTTCTTGACCGTGAGCTTGCTGAGCAGATAGGCCATCTCATGGATCGAAAGGCTGCTTGCCGGAGACGGGGTTGCATAGAGGATATCCTTCTCTGTGATGATCCCAACCAGCTTCTTATCCTTGTCCAGCACCGGCAGGCGGTGGACCTTCTCCTGCTTCATCAGGTTGGAAGCCTCCGCAATGGACATGTCGGGGGTTGCTGTCACTGGATTGCGTGTCATTCGTCGTTCGATAATCATGAATTTCTCCTACCAACCGTCTCTCTCTATCATAAATCATGGACCACCTTATTTCCAGTCATCATTCGCCAAGGTACGCGGCCTTCACCCGCTCGTTCGCCAAGAGCGCAGAACTGGAATCATGGAGCACCACCTGCCCATTCTCCAACACATACCCCTCATTGGAGGCTCTGAGGGCCATACGGGCGTTTTGTTCGACGAGGAAGACGGTGACCTTGTCCTGCTTGTTGATCAAGTCGATCTTCTCGAAAATATCGGCGATGACCAGCGGGGCAAGGCCCAGGCCCGGTTCATCGAGGAGGATCATCCGTGGCCCGCTCATCAGGGCACGTGCGATAGCCATCATCTGCTGTTCTCCGCCGCTGAGCGAACGGGTCTTCTGTCTCTTGCGGGCCCCGAGGATCGGGAAGAAGTCGTACATCGCCTCCTTGCGCTCTCCAATGAGTTTGTCGTCGCGGACCAGGAAGGCACCCATGTCGAGGTTCTCCTCGACCGTCATGTCGGAGAAGACCCGCCGTCCCTCGGGTACCATGGCGATGCCGCGTGCGGCAATCTGATCGGTGGTGATGTGCCGCCGCCTCTCCTTGCGGCTCATATTGCACCTGGCTTTACAGATCTCCTCCCCATCGAAGACGATCGTCCCGTCGACCAACGGCTCTTGGCCGACGATCGCCTTCAAGAGCGTCGACTTGCCACTGCCATTGGCACCGATGAGGCAGACGATGTCCCCTTCGTTGACGTGCATGCTCACGTTCTTCAGGGCGCGGATGTTTCCGTAGGAGACACTGATATCATCTATGCGCAGCAGCTCTCTCATGCATCTTCCTTCCCCAGGTATGCTTCGATGACGTCCTGGTTACGTCGGATCTCAAGGGGGGTGCCTTGGGCGAGCTTCATCCCGTAGTTGAGCACCGTGATGGTGTCGCAGATCGACATGACCAACTTCATGTCATGCTCGATGAGGACGACGGTGATATCCAAGTCGCGGATCTTGCGGATGATGGCCATCAGGTGATCGGTCTCCTGGGGGTTCATGCCAGCCGCCGGCTCGTCGAGGAAGAGGAGCTTGGGGTCGGTGGCGAGTGCGCGGGCGATCTCCAGTTCGCGCTGCTTGCCGTAGGGCAGGTTCTTCGCCCGTTCGTCCTTCATCCCCTCCATATCGAAGAACTCCAGCCAATCACAGGCTCGTTCGTAGATCTCCTCCTCTTCCTGCCTGAGGCGGACATAGCTGTCGACCGCCTTGAGGAAGCGCCCCTTGGTCTCACTCTTGCCGGTCTTGAAGTGCCGTCCGATCATCACGTTCTCCACCACCGTCAACTCCTTGAAGAGGCGGATGTTCTGGAAGGTGCGGGCGATGCCCATCCGGCAAATCTTATGCGCCGGGGCGCCAGTGATGTCCTTGCCCTCGAAGAGGACTCGTCCCCGAGTCGGGGCATCGAGGCCGGTGATGTTGTTGAAGAGGGTGGTCTTGCCTGCACCGTTGGGGCCGATGAGGCCGGTGATCAAACCCTCTTCAACATTGAAGTCCACTTTATTCACCGCTACCACACCACCGTAGGCACGGGTCAGTTTCTCAGTTTCCAGCAGGGTCATCGTGTCCCTCCCTTGGAGTACTTGATCCGCTCACGACCCAAGAGGCCTTGGGGACGCCAGATCATCATGATGACGAGGATCAAGCCGAAGAGGATCTGCTTGAACTGTGGTGGGATGATGGCAGTCAAGCCGGTGAGCTGGGGCAGATAGCTGATCAGCTGGATGATGAAGGCACCGAGGATCGACGCCTTGAAGTTGCCCATGCCGCCAAGGACGACCATACAGAGGACCATCACACTGACCATGAAGGTGTAGGTACCCGGTGATACGCTGAGGGTGAAGGCGGCTTGGAAGGAGCCGGCCACCCCGGCGACACTGGCGCCGAGGATGAAGGCGTACACCTTGTACTTGGTGATGTTGATGCCCATCGACTGGGCGGCTATCTCATCCTCGCGCACCGCAGTCAAGGCGCGGCCCATCCGTGAGCGTGCCAGACGCTGGAAGAGCAGGTATGCGATAAAGACGGCGATGAAGAGCATCGCCAAGAAGGCGTACTTCGTGTATGGGTTTACGACAAAGCCAAAGACCGTGATCATCGGAATCTTCTGGATCCCCATCGGGCCGTTGGTCAACGAGTCCCAGTTGTTGAGCACGTTGCGTACAATCTCGCCGAAGCCGAGGGTGGCGATGGCCAAGTAGTCGCCCTTCAACCTGAGCGTCGGAAGACCGATCAAGAGTCCGAAGAAGGCCGAGAGGATTGCCGCAACGGGCAGTGTCGCCCAAAAGGACCAACCAAGGCGGGTGGCCAGGATTGCCGTTGCATAGCTGCCGATTGCGAAGAACCCGGCTTGGGTGAGGCTGAGCATCCCCCCGTAGCCGGTGATGACGTTCTGTCCGAGGGCCATCAAGGCGTAGATGCCGGTATAGATCAATATCAACAAAAAGAAGTTAAACATCTCACACCTTCTCCTTTTCGACCTTGCCGAGGAGCCCTTCGGGGCGGATCAAGAGGATGAGGATCAGCACACCGAAGGCGATGGTGTCCTTGAGGCCGGTGGGAATGCCGAAGATCGCCACCCCGAAGGTCTCCAGGACCCCGAGGAGAATCCCACCGAACATCGCACCGCTGATATTCCCGATACCTCCGACAACAGCGGCGACGAAGGCCTTCAAGCCAGTCATCGTACCCATGCTGGCGTAGACCTTGAAGTCAAGGGCGATGAGGATGCCGCCGACGGCGGCCAATGCACTGCCGATGGCGAAGGTCATGCTGATGACCTTGTTCACGTTCACCCCCATCAACATCGCCGTGGGCTGGTCGAGGCTGGTGGCCCGCATCGCCTTGCCCATCCGAGTACGGTCGACGAAGAGCTTGAGCGCGATCATCATGACCAGGCTGACGGCCAGGATCAGAATCTGGTGGGGGGTGATGACCACCTGGGCAATGGTGATGGGCGTATTATCGAAGGGGTAGTTGAACTTCCTTGACCGGGTTCCGAACGCCCAGGCAGCACCGTTTGAGAGGATGAAGGAGACACCGATGGCGCTCAGCAGTGGAGCGAGGCGGGTGGCAGTTCGCAGCGGCTTGTATGCAACACGCTCAATGAACATGCCCAAGAGGGCGCTTACAGCCATGCTGACGACCATGGCCAAAAAGAAGGCGATGATCGTCCACGCCCCCAACGGCGCTGAACCGCGCAGCCAATCGAAAACGAAGAGGCCGATGAATGCACCGGCCATCAGGACATCGCCGTGGGCGAAGTTGATGAACTTCAAAATCCCATAGACCATCGTATACCCCAAGGCGATCAGGGCGTAGATACCCCCGAGGGTCAATCCATTCATCAGATGTTGGAAGAATTCAGCAATTCCCACGCTGGTCTCTCCTTGGAATATAGAAAACTATCATAGACATTACCATAAAAAGGCCGGTGTCCACAACACACCGGCCTTTGCAATCCAGGATCGAATAGGATCTCAAAGACCTCAGTCGATCTGTACGAGTTGTCCGTCGACGACGGTAAAGGTTCCCAGGTACTCAGGGGTGATCTTGTTGACCTTGTACAACCCCTGATAGGCGATCAGGTCACCGTTCTCGGCGAAGTTGATCGTCCCCGAGACCCCCGCATAATCCTTGGTCGCTGCCACCTCATCACGCACCGCCTTGCGGTCGAACTTGCCGGTTGCCTTGTAGACCTTGTCCATCGCTGCAAGCAGGATGTTGGTGCCGTCAAAGGCGTTGGTGGCAAAGCTGTCCGGTCCCACACCGTACTTGCTGGTGTAGTCGGCGACGAACTTGGCAAACGAGGGGCTCTCCTTCACCTTCGCAGGTCCGACATAGATGACGCCATCGGTGAAGTCACCGGCGAGGTTGTAGATGTCGGGGTTGGAGAAGCCGTCACAGGAGAGGAACGGAATCCTCATACCCAGCTGCGAAGCTTGTTCCAGGATCTGAGCCATCTCAGCGGTGTAGTTGGGGATGTAGATTGCCTGGGGGTTGGCGCTGCGGATCTTCGTGAGCTGGGTCTTGAAGTCCTTGTCACCGACGTTGAAGCTCTCGGCAATGGTGATGGTTCCACCATTGGCGACGAAGGAGGCGCTCATGCCCTCATAGAGACCTTGGCTGTAGTCGTTCTTCGCGTAGAGTACCCCGATGGTCTTGTACCCGAGGACGTTGGCGAAGTACGTACCGGCAACCTCACCCTGCAGGCCGTCGCTGACGACGGTGCGGAAGACGTAGTCACCGATGTTGGTGATATCGGCGTGGGTCGCCGACGGGCTGAGCATTACAATGCCCTCATTCTGCACACGCTCTCCGACGGCGAAGCTGACACCGGTGAAGACCGGGCCGACGAGGCCGACGATCTTGTCGGAGGAGGAGAGTTTCTCGATGGCCGATAGGCCCTTTTCCGCAACACCCTCACTGTCCTCGGTGACCAGGACCACCGGAATCTTTCCATCGATGCCACCTCTGGCATTGAACTGCTCGACTGCCAACATGGCGGAGTTGTTGCTGAGCACGCCGTAGTTGGCGTTGTCTCCGGTCATCGGGCCGATGAATCCGATCTTGGGGCTTGCACTCTCTTTACCACCCTGGGCAACCGCAGGGAAGGCAAACACAACCAAGACAGCCAACAGGACAAACAGGCTTTTCTTCATCTTAGGTACCTCCAAATAGTGTACGTAGCAGACACATCTTGCGCACATGAATAATGTATAGGTTATACAATACCTGGTATATTTATGCAATATTCAACCACTGCAAATGGAATCAATTCCGATTTTCTTTGTTCATTATAGCCTACCGACTAGTATTTTATGCTATTAGTAAGCCATAGACTTCACTACTTGCACGATTTTATGGTATCCTCTGCCACATTCCACTCTATCGAGGTCCCTATGTCCAAAAAAAGCACGTTCCTCAACGAATTCAAGAAGTTCATCAGCCGCGGCAGCGTCGTCGACATGGCCGTCGGTATCATCGTCGGAACCGCCTTCACCGCAATCGTCAACTCCCTGGTCAAGGACCTCCTCATGCCGGTCATTGGCCTCATCCTCGGCGGCATCAGCTTCACTGACGTGAAGCTCGTCATCACCGCAGCAACCGAGCAGAGCGCCGAGGTTGCCATCAACTGGGGGACCTTCATCCAACGGGTCATCGATTTCTTGATCATCAGCTTCGTCGTCTTTGTCATGGTCCGCTCGATCAACAAATTTCGCGACCACTTTGAGACCAAGAAGGAGGAAGAGGCCCCCGCCCCGCCGGCACCTACTGCCGATGTGGTGCTGCTGACCGAGATCCGGGACTTGCTCAAACGCGATCTCTAGGCCTTGCCTCACGCCTCCCCTTTGCGATAGTATCTCAGAGCACTTGCTTCCGTAGCTCAGCTGGATAGAGCACTTCCCTCCTAAGGAAGGGGTCGTGCGTTCGAATCGCGCCGGGGGCAGCAGAGAGGTCGTCACAAGACGGCCTCTCTTTCATTTTGACCACACAGCAGGACACGGGCGTGCTACGATGAACGAGGAGGCCAATCATGCAGAGAGGAAAGATTGTAGTCATCACCGGAGGGGCGAGAGGAATCGGTGCAGAAATTGCCCGGCGCTTTTCCCAAGAGGGGGCAACGGTGTGCATCATCGACCGAGAGGCAAACGACTCTTTTGTCGGTGATGTTGGGCATAAGGAGACGATCGAGCGCTTTGGAGCGCGTGTGATCAAAGACCACGGTCATGTCGATGTGCTGGTCAACAACGCCCCGCCGCTGATGCGAGGGATCAGCACCTGCAGCTATGAAGAGTTCCAAACTGCCTTGGCAGTCGGGGTGAGTGCCCCCTTCTACCTGACCCAATGCCTCCTTCCCCACTTCAGCGAGGGGGCCTCGATCATCAACATCACCAGCACACGACAGGCGATGAGCCAGAGGGAGGGGGAGAGCTACGCTGCGGCAAAGGGGGCGCTGGCCAGCCTCACCCATGCGCTGGCTGTCAGCTTAGGCCCTCGTATCCGGGTCAACGCCATCGCCCCCGGGTGGATTGATACCACCGGCGCAACCTGGCAGGGGGTGGACAGCGCCCAACACCCTGCAGGAAGGGTGGGTCGGCCCAGCGACATCGCAGAGATGGTGTTGTTCCTCTCTTCAGAGCGTGCGTCCTTCATCACCGGGGAGACAATCACGATCGATGGCGGCATGAGCCGGCTGATGGTCTATCACAGCGATGGGGGGTGGAGCCTTACAGTACCAGAAGAAGGGTGAGCAGGATGAGCACACAGGCACCCAAGATCCAGGTGAGGCGGCGGTAGAGACCTTTCTTCTGCAGGATGATCCGATCCTCCACCGTCTCTTTGGGCCGCATCGCCTCAAGTCGACGCTCCTCCTCTTCAAGGCGCCGCTGGCGCTCCTCCTCGGCCTTCAACTCGGCTTCCCGTTTCTTGCGGTTGGCGGCAACCTGACGCTCTTCCTCCTCCTTGAGGCGCAAGTAGCAGCGTCCACAGAGGACGATGCCACCACAGGCGTGCAGGTCATCGTAGTAACTCTCTTGGCACTCGGGGCAGATGTAGAGGCGCTTGAGCTTTCCCTGCTCCACCAGTTTGCAGGCGACCATCCGATGGCCGACGACTTTCTCACGGTGGTCCTTCTTGGAGAAGAGGCGCTCATACCACCTCTGCGGCTGCTCCTCCTTCGGTTTCTGCTCCATCTCGGCGCCCAGGCGCACGATCCGTTCGCTGAGGCCCCGGTCCTGGGTGATGAGCAGCAGGTCCATCGCTGCGCCCACATGGGCGAAGAGGCGCACCAGGTGGTCATCGGCGATCCCAATGCTGCCGGTATCACCGATGCGGACAACACCCCGGCGGGCGAGCAGGCGCAGCAGGTCTGGCCTGATCGTGGCCCGGATGCGCACCTCCCGGTCCTTCTCTGGGTTGTTCTTCAGCCCATGCAGCTCCTCAAGCGTCTTCTCCAAGACGATGAGCTTCTTCTTGCGTCGCTTGATGATCGCCATCGCGTCGTTGACAAAGTAGAGAAACCAATCCTTTTGAAGGATCGGGGCGGTATCGACATAGATCTCGTCAAAGGAGCGCAACTGCTCATCCAGTGCTTCCTCATACCCCGCTTCGGTGTTGACGTACCGGCTGCGGTCGCCGACCTTGCAGGCGACGACCTCCCGATAGAGTTCAAGGTCCTCCTCGGTGACGGGCAGGTCCGGGTTGATACCCACGCTGCGCAGCACCGTGGAGACGCGGTCGACTGCCAACTTGAACTCCGCGGCAAGCAGGTTGGTCACCTCGGTCCTCGGCTTTTGTTTAACGGGGGCCCTTCGTCTTCTTATCTTGCCCATATAGAGTAGTCTATCATCATTTTGCAGCCTTGGCTTGGATAATCGCAATCGCCTCATCCACCGTCAATGCTTTGGCCGCCTCAAGGTCACTCTTGTACTCAGCAGGCAGGCCGACATTCTTCTTGCCTACTTTCAAGTAGAGCCCATACCGCCCATCGGCGAGGGCGATGGTCTCCCCTTCCCAAGTGCCGATCTCCTGTACCACTGCAGCGCTCTTTGCCCGGCCCTTGCCCTTGGCGGGGACCTCCTGGGCCAGGAGGTCCAGCGCTTCCTCCAGCGTGATGGAGAAGACGATCTCGTCGTGGGTGCTGCGTGCCAGCTTGCGTGTCTTCTTGCCCCCGGCGATATAGGGACCGTACTTGCCCTTGTTGGCGATGATCTCTGTACCTTCGGCGTCGACGCCGAGAACCCGCGGGAGGCTGAGGTAGCGTCGCGCTATCTCCAGATCCTCCATCTGCTCGCTCTCTACCACCCACTTGGGCACCGAGGCGCGCTTGGCCTCCTTGCCCGTCCCCTCCTGCCAATACGGCCCGAAACGTCCTACCAAGAGCTGAACATCAGAGCCGGTATTGGGCCCCTTTCCCAGCACCTTCGGTTCGTGGCGCTTCTTGCCCTCAGCGATGAGGGCTTTCACATCCTCATCGGTGACGTTGCCCGGAATCCAGGTGGGCGGCAACGAGATGAACTGCTCCTCCTTGTCCACCACATAGGGGCCGTAGGGACCGATCATGATGGGGTTCTCGTCACTGACCTTGCAGAGCTTCAGCGTCTTGGAGGCGACCTTGTTGTCCTCCTTGAGCTGCAGGTCATTCTGCTCCTTCAGCCCATGTTCGCCGCGGTAGAAGGCATCGAGGAAGGCCACCTTGTCCAAGGTGCCCTCGGCAATCTTGTCCAGACCGTCCTCCATCATCGAGGTGAAGTCATAGTCGATGAACTGGGCAAAGTGTGTCTCCAGGAACTGGCAGACACCGAATCCGATGAAGGTGGGGGCCAGTGCGTTGCCCTCCTTGACGGCATACTTGCGATCGAGCAAGGTCTTGATGATGGTGGCGTAGGTGGAGGGTCTGCCGATACCACGCTTCTCAAGCTCACGCACCAAGGAGGCCTCGGTAAAGCGGGCCGGGCTCTTGGTACGGTGCTCCAAGGCGGCAAGCTCGACCAGCGGGCAGTGCTCTCCCACACGCAGGGGAGGCAGGAGGCTCTCCTTGTCCTCAAGAGCCGCCTCAGGGTCGTCAGAGCCCTCCACATAGGCGCGGATGAAGCCTGCGAAGACAATCTCGGTGCCGGTGGCGGTAAAGTCTGCTTGCCCTGCCTTCAGGCGCACGGTGGTGGTTGCCTTCTGGGCATCGGCCATCTGGCTGGCGAGCGTGCGCTTGTAGATCAGATCATAGAGGGCGAGCTCTCGCCCAACCAACCGCGTCTCATCTGGCTTCAAGAAGTGGTCGCCCGCCGGCCTGATGGCCTCATGGGCCTCCTGCGCGCTGGCGCTGCGTGCGGCAAAGTAGCGCGGCTTCTCGCTGAGGTACTTCGACCCATACAGCGCCTCGACCTGCAAGCGGGCGGCCCGAGTCCCCTCTTGGCTCAACGAGGGGCTGTCGGTACGCATATAGGTGATGAAGCCGTTCTCATAGAGCTTCTGGGCGACTCTCATCGTCTCAGCGGCGCTGATGCGCAGCTTCTTGATGGCATCCTGTTGGAGCGTACTGGTGGTGAATGGGATGCTCGGACGGGTGACGAAGGGCTTGCGCTGGATATCCTCCACCACAACAGCCTCACCTTCGATCTCCTTGACGATCGCCTCAGCCTGCTGCTGGGTGAGCAACAGGGTCTGTTGCTTGCCCTTATAGGCACCAGTGACCGGGTCGAAGTCCTTGCTGGAGGCCAGCAACCGGCCCTGGTAGGCGGTCAGACGCGCTTCAAAGCGCTCCTTGGACGTGTTCTCCAAGAGCGCCTTCGCATCGTAGTAGACCGACTCCAGGAAGAGCAAGCGCTGGCGCTCACGCTCGACGATCAGGCGCAGGCCCACCGACTGTACCCGCCCTGCAGAGAGCTTCTTGTTGGAGAGCTTGCGCCACAGCGTCGGGCTGAGGGTGTAGCCGTAGAGGCGGTCGACGATCCGTCTCCCCTCCTGGGCATGGACGAGGTTCTCATCCAACGGCCGTCCGGCAGAGAGTGAGCGGGTGATGGCGCTGCGGGTAATCTCATGGAAGACCATCCGCTGGTAGGGTACCTTTGGCTTGAGTACCTCGACCAGGTGCCAGGAGATCGACTCGCCCTCACGGTCCTCATCGGTTGCCAGCAAGAGGCGGTCGGCCTTCTTCAAATCAGCTTTCAGTTCACGGATCAGGCTCTCTCGGCCGCTGACCACCTGGTACTCGACAGCAAAATCCTTCTCCGTGTCGATGGCCATCCGCTCCTCGGGCAGGTCGCGGATGTGGCCCTTACTGGCCACCACCGTACAGTTTTTTGGGAGGAATTTTTTGATCGTCCTTGCCTTGGTAGGCGACTCGACGATGATCAAAATGTGTTCATCAGACATGCATAATACTCCTGAAGACATCAGGTCTCGGTGTTACACGTATACTGGTGCCTGTAGTTTTTGTCAACGGATGGTTCGCTCATCCATCAAATCTGTACCGCCTTGAACACTCCATTTTCGCCGGGATTTGGAGAACGGAAGATGCTCAGCGAAGCCACGCCATCGGCAGTGGTGGTGAAGTGCAACTCGCTCTTCCCCTCGCTGGCGACTACAAAGCGGTAGGTGGACCGGGTGACGACTTCGATGCCGCCAGCACGGCTGCGCACATCGACGATGAAGGAGTTGGCCGTCGAGGAGGAGGAGACGACCTTCCACCACTTCGGCTTGATCGTCGTGGTGTTGAAGACCCGCATATTGTTGCGGTACGCCTCAAACACCTCCCCTTCCCCGTCAAAGGCAAACTGATGACCGATCATGGCAGGATCGACCAATGGGAAGAGGGTATACCACCGATCGAAGAACCCTTCGATCCGGTACTCGCCACCCTCATAGGTGACGCGATAGTCCAGTTGCTTGGCCCACCCCTTGTTGGTACTCTTCGTTTCGTTGACCCACCGATACCGGCCTTCCCAGCCTCCGGTCCTCGCCTTCGCCGTGGCAAAGCCCATCTCGATGTTTCCGTCCTTGCGGGCAGCGACCAACACGGTGTACTCGTGGTGGCTGAGCAACGGCTGCTCATTGGAGCCGAGCATCACCTGGTGCCCCTCACGTACCCGGGCCATCGGGACCCTGTCGAGGTAGAGGTCATAGTAATCAGCCCCTTCGACTGCCGTCCAGTGGACCTGAAGCTGTGTGGGATACGGGACGACGGACAACACCTCCATCCCTGCCGAAGAGCCGGGCATGACAACACACAGGATGGCAATGACGAGAAAGAGCCGTTTCATGCACCCACTGTACCATACAAATCAACGCGGATACAAACACTGTCTCGGCATATCATACCCCCGTCGAAAATCTACACCCACCGATGATGAGGTGTTCGGTAAAAGCCTCGCCTGAGAGTACAAACCGCCCACCAACGGTGGCAAAAAATCTCCGCTACCCTGCCCATCTCGACCCTTGGCTTGACATGCTTCACCACCGTAATGGCAGCGCATGCTATCCCCCCCCTCGGTGGGCACTCCCCCACTCTTTGTCGTTTCTGTGTGGAATGGGCAGATCCCGCCTGCAAAGTCATTGATGGAGATATTTTTTCCTTGAGCAGATGCGAAAAATCCCGTACAGTTGCGATAAAGGAAGATCCAGTGAAATATTTTTTTCGAGTATCAGCCCTGCTGGCAACCATCCTTCTTTTTGCAGGCTGTACGGTCACCCAACAGTTGAGCTTCAAAGAGAGAGCAAGCAATCGAGCATCCTTCGACTTCAGTGCGGAGGACTTTTTCATAGCGGTGCTGGAGGACTTCAGCGATTTCATCCCTCCTGAGGGTGAGCAGGACCTGATGGACAAGGCAATCGGTGATTTCGAGGTCGCCTTGATGCGAAGCTCGACCACGAGCGAGGTGACCCTGACCAAATTGTCAGAGAACGCGTGGTCCGGCTCATTTGCCTTCGAGGACCTGAAGCGTCTCTTCGTCGACCTCGGCGCCGGGGCAAACCAAACCCTGCTCACCCTCACTGGCAACTCGTTGACCTTCTTCCTCTCGATGGAGAACTACGAACAGCTGGTGCCCGTCATCCCCTTCTTGGCCGATCCCAACTTTGAGGCGTTCGGACCGTTGTATAACCAAGGCCTCAGCGAGGATGACTACTTGGAGATGATCAGCTTCATGCTCGGAGACGAAGGGGTGCCAGCCATACAGAGTTCGGTGATCACGCTGATCGTTGAGACACCAAGGCCCATCAAGAGCTTTAGCGGAGGGACAAAGACAGGGGAGCGAACCTATGCGTTCAGCTTCCCGCTCATCGACTTTTTGCTCTTGGCAAAGCCGATTACCTTCAGTGTAAATTGGTAGGCTAGACGTTGAACCGAACGTGCATGATATCCCCATCCTGCACGAGGTACTCCTTGCCCTCTACGCGCAACTTCCCGGCTTCCTTCACCTTCTGCTCACTGCCAAGGCGAAAGAGGTCATCACACTGGTAGACCTCGGCACGGATGAAACCACGCTCGAAGTCGCTGTGGATGAGTCCGGCGGCTTTCGGTGCCTTCGTGCCAGCCCTGAATGTCCAGGCTCGATCCTCGTCCGGCCCGACGGTGAAGAAGGTGCGCAGGCCCAGTGTGTGGTAGGCGCTACGGATCAACTGGTTGAGCCCGCTCTCCGACAACCCCACCGACTCCAAGAACTCTCGCTTCTCATCCTCGCCCTCCAACAGACCAATCTCAGCCTCGATCTTGCCGCAGATGACAATCGCCTGCGCCCCTTCACGTGAAGCGATCTCCTTGACGGTGCGCACATATTCATTCTCGCTTACGATGCTCTCTTCATCGACGTTGCAGACGTAGATGACTGGTTTGAGGGTGATGAGGTGGAGGTCGGCCACCAGGGCACGTTCGTCTGCATCAAGGGCGAGGGAGCGGGCGGGGCGCCCCTCCTCCAAGCCCGCCTTGAGGTGCTCGAGCACGGGCAGCACCCTTTGGGCTGCCTGCTGTGCCTCCTTGCTCAATCGGGTGAGGCGCTGCTGCTTGGCATGTCGGTTGGTGACGGTCTCCAAGTCGGCAAGGGCAAGCTCGATGTTGATGGTCTCGATGTCACTGGCTGGATCGACCCGCGCTGCGACATGGGTCACATCCTCATCGTCAAAGCACCGCACCACGTGGGCGATGAGGCCGACTTCACGGATCGAGGCAAGGAAGCGGTTTCCCAACCCCTCTCCCTTGCTCGCTCCGGCGACGAGGCCTGCGATATCGACGAACTCAACCGTC
>JALOBD010000011.1 GCA_023228445.1 Sphaerochaeta sp.
GCGTAGCGGTACATCAGGTAGGTGATGAAGGTCGATGCGTTGCCCGGCCCCCCGTTTGTCAAGGCGAGGGCCGGGGTGACGATCTGCATGTTGGTGATCAAGGACATGAGGAGGTTGTAGAAGATGATGGGGGTCATGCAGGGCACGGTGATGTGGATGAAGCGCTGCCACCCGTTCGCCCCGTCGATCTCTGCTGCATCGTGGTAGACCTTCGGCACGTTCTGCAGACCTGCCAGGAAGATGACGATCAGGTTGCCCGCCAGCCAGACGGCGATGAGGGCGAGGGAGGGGACGACGAGCGCAGAGTCGGCGATGAAGCGCAGCTTCGGCAGGCCGATGGAGGAGAGGATGTAGTTGAACAAGCCGAAGTTGGACTCATAGAGCCAGGACCAGCCGATGTAGACGGCCATGGCCGGCAGCACGTAGGGCAGGTAGAAGATCGCCCGAAAGAACAACCTCCCCTTGACCTTCCGGTTGAGCAGCATGGCGATGAAGAGGGAGTAGACCATGCTCATCACCACCGACAGCAGACTGAAGGTCAACGTCACCTTCAGTGAATCGATGAAGTACGGGTCGGTGGTGAAGAGACGGCGGTAATTTTCGAATCCGACGAAGATCGGGTCGGGGGCACCCTTGCCCCATTTGAAAAACCCGAGGACACAGACACTGATGAGGGGGAGGTAGGTGAGGAATACCAGGCCGATGATCGATGGAGCGAGGCAGAAGTATGCAGTCCTGCTCTCGCTTTTGAGCATTGCACTTTTTCTCACGATACCCCTCCCTGGAGCGCCGGCACCAATTGGTGCCGGCTCGATGATCGGCAACTACAGCTCGCCCTTGAACGCTGAGACCAACTGGGTATACCCCTGTTCGATTGCAGCCTTGGCGGTCCTTCTGCCGGTCCACACCTCTCCAAGCAGCGACCCGAGCAGGGTGTTGAAGTCGTTGGTGTTGTTCACATAGTACCAGGAGGTGGAGCGAGAGTACTCCCGTGCGTAGTCGACGACCGCACTCTTGTAGTCGTCGTAGGGCGGGAAGTTGGGGTTCTCGACCCACTTGCGGGTGAGCGCCTCATCGGTGTACCACTTGTCGAGGATCGGCATCCAGATGCCGGTCTCGATGAGCTCCCAGCTATTCTCCTCCTGCATGTACCACTTCACCCACTCCATCGCCTCCTTGGGGTTCTTGGTTTGGCTGAAGACCACGTTCGGCCCACCAGTACAGATGGTGACCTTCTCCTTCATGTAGGGCAACACCCCGACGCCGTAGTTCAATCCCTCGGCGCGTGCCGATGCAAGGCTCGTGCCGACGTTCCATGCACCGTTGGTGGACATGGCGCAGGTGCCTGCGATCAGGGAGCGCTGGATGCCGTCATCGGTGAGGCCCGTGGAGAGTGGTGCCACATGGTGGACGAGGTGGAGGTCGGCCACCTTCTGGATGGCATCGACGGCTGCCGCCTCATTGATGATCACCTTCGACCCGTCGTCGGTGTAGAAGCCGCCGCCATTGCTCAGTGCCCAGACTTCCAGCTGCCAAGTCAAGTTCTCGACCATGCACCCGTACTGGACGATTGCATTGGGGTTGAATGCCCAGCTGGTGGCATTGTTGCCATTGGCATCCAAGGTGAGCAACTTGGCGTTGTGGACGAACTCATCCCACGTCCATGCGTTCTTGGCGTCGGTGGGAGGGTAGGGCACGCCGGCCTTGTCGAACATGTCCCTGTTGTAGAACATCAGCAGGACTTCGTTTGCCGCCGAGTAGGCGACGGGCTTGCCCTGGTAGCGGAAGGCCAGGGAGTCCAATGGCTTGGCATCGCCGACACCGTACATATCGGTGATGTCATGTAGCAGTCCGTTCTCAGCGAACTGCAGGACTCCCGCCTCGCTCATGATGCCGCAGTCGGGCAAGTTCCGTGCCGTTGCCAGCGTGTTGAGCTTGGTGACATAGGTGTCATGGGGAATCGCCATGATCTCCACAACGATCCGGTCCTGTGATGCGTTGAAGCGATCGGCAACCTTCTGTACCGCAGCCCCCTCATCCGGGGTTCCCCAGAACGAGTAGGTGATCTTCACCTTCTCAACGGCTGCCGCTTCCTTGGTGCCAGCCGCTGGCAGTACCACTGCCAAGAGCGTGCATAGCAACACGGTCAACAATACTCTCTTTTTCATGTGTTTCCTTCCTTTTGTTTTGCCAGCTCTGCTGGCATTGAGTTTCAGATGGTTCTGAGATACTGGAAGACCAGCATCTCCCCGGCTCCTCGATTTCCCCACACGGCGTAGGGAACTGCGCGCACCTCCGTCTCGTGCTGCGTGCGTGCAACCATTTGATACAACGGTCCCTGTTCATCCCCTTCCACTCGGTGGCCTCGGTAAGCGAGCACCTCCAGGTCACCCGGCACCGTGTGCAGTCGATCGATCACCGACGGCTCTACGGTGTGGTCTACTGCGATCGCCCACAGGTTTGGCCCGTTGTCCACCTCCTCCAGGCAGTAGACGAACGGCCCATACTGTAGTGCCACCCGCCCCCGGTCAGCGCGTACCTGCGGATGGGCCTGGAGCCACTGTGGCGTTACATGCAGATCGACCTGGACCGGTACGCCACCCTTCAGGCCAAGGAGTGCGTACCCATCGGCGATGGGCACATCGAGGCGCTGCCCGTCGCTGGTGAAGGTCGGCTCATCGGCATACCACGGGATACGTACCTTGACCGGCAGGTTCTCTGTACAGCAGATGGTGAGTGTGTTGCGCGACGACTGGCCCACATCGACTGTCAACAGGCACTGCCCCTCTGTGGTATTGACGGTGACCGTCGAGGAGATGAGCTGGTTGATCACCACGGCTGAGGGATCGGTCCCGTAGATGTAGTGGCCCAGGTTTGCCAACGTCCGTGCGATGTTGGTCGGACAACAGGCGACAGAGAACCACCGTTGGCGAGTCGGCATGACGTGTGCCATGGAGGTATGACTCTTGCAGGCAGGGGGCCAGACCTCCAGCGGGTTGACGTAGAAGTAGGAGAGCCCATCGCTGCTGATACCGGCCAGCACCGTATTGAAGAGCGCCCGCTCCACCGTATCGTGGTAGTGGGCGTGGGCGCTGAGGCGCGCCATGCGCGAAGCAAACATCATCAGGGCCACCGATGCACAGCTCTCGCTGTAGGCACGGTCGTTGGGCAGGTCGTAGTCCACGGTGAAACGCTCGAGGAACCCCGATGACCCCACCGAGCCGGTGATGTACATCCTGCGCCCCTCAATGTTCTGGTAGAGCGCCTCACATGCGGTGCGGTACGCCTCATCACCGCTCTCTTGGGCGATGTCGGCCATGGCGCTGTAGAGGTAGAGGGCCCGTACGGCATGACCCTCTGCTGTCCGTTGTTCGACCGGTCTCATGTGGGCCTGGGCATAGGAGAGGTCAAAGTCTCCAAATTCGTGGTAGATGCCTTTCCTGTTGCGTCGCTCGATCTCGGCTGTGAAGTAGTTTGGTTCAGTGCCCCTGACATCGAGGAAGTGGCGAGCAGTCTCGAGGTACCGTCGCTTGCCGGTGTGGCGGTAGAGTTTGATCAACGCCAGCTCGATCTCCTCATGGCCAGGATACCCGTGGTTCTGGTGTGGCTGGGGACCGAATGTGCTGCAGATGAGGTCTCCAAAGCGGGCAGCGACCTTGAGAAGGCGATCCTTGCCCGTCGCCTCGTGGTAGGCGACGGCTGCTTCGATGAGGTGGCCGGCACAGTACAGCTCATGTGCCTCCTGCAGGTTGGTCCACCGTCCTTCGATGCCGGTCAGGATGTGGTAGGTGTGCAGATACCCGTCCGGTAGTTGGGCTTGTTCGATCAGTGCGATGGCCTCATCACCGGCGGCCTCAAAGGCCGTGGCGCGGCCGCCCCTCAGGCAGTAGGCGAGCGCCTCGAGCCACTTGTAGAGGTCGCTGTCCTGGAACACCTGGCCGTAGTAGCTGCCTTCGGCCGTACCGCCGGCGATGCGGAAGTTCTCAAGGCAGTGCGATTGCTCTGCCCCTTCGACTCGGTCGTTGAGGATCTCCCACTGGTAGGGGATCACGACCTCGCTGATCAAATTCACATAGTGGGAGAAGAGGGAGTCGGTCACACGCAGTGTTCTAAGGTCCACTGCATACTGCAAATCATTCATACCGTTTACCATGCATTTCGTCCTTCCATAGATGGAAAAGTCCCCCAAGACTTGCCCACATCCCCTGGCAATAGTGATGGATACGAATTACACCGAAGAAGATTCTTTCATGCACAACAGATGTGTGTACGTAAACATACTTTAATGGTCGCACTGTTTAATTGGGTTGTCAAGAAGAATTTATTACTCACTTAATTTTAATAATTATATATTATCTATGAAATAAGCTACTTTGTCATGAAAACTATAATAGAAGAAAACAATTGCGTGTACGTTACCACTTGCAATGGGTGTACAGTCTTAAATGTCAGAAGTAGGTGTACAAGGTATGGAAGAAGTGCAGGCGACAACAGGGGTCATCGTGGAGAAACGGAGAGGACTGAGGCATACAAAAGACCGGGCAGCAGCCCGGTCCTCGATGGTGGCCTACGGTCACACTCGCGTATGGCCGCTCCAATACGCTTCGTTCCACCGCAATTCGCTGCGCAATTGGTGGATGGATGTCCCCTTCCCAATCCTGACAGCCTCGATGCCCATCATCTCGGCATAGGTGAGCAGGTAGTCGGTGTCCAAGGCACTTGAGTAGGCGGTGTGGTGGCCCCCTCCGGCGAGGATCCACGCCTCACTGGCGGTGATGAGATCGGGCAACGGCTTCCACAGCACCCGGGCGACGGGCAGCCGCTTGAAGGCGTGGGGGGAGTCGATGGTCTCAACCTCAGAGATGACCATCCTGAAGCGGTGGCCCAGGTCGATGATGGAGGCGCACAGCGCAGGCCCCGCAGCCCCGTCGAAGACCAGCCGGGCTGGGTCCTCTCGCTCCCCGATGCCCAAGGGATGGACTTCAAGGGTCGGTCGATCCTTGGAGATGGAGGGACACACCTCGAGCATGTGGGCCCCGAGGTCGAGCATGGCGCCCTTCTCGAGGTGGTAGGTGTAGTCCTCCATGAAGGAGGAGCCGCCGGAGAGGCCTTCCCCCATCCGCTTGAGGATGCGCACGAGGGCGGCGATCTTCCAATCGCCCTCCCCGGCAAAGCCGTAGCCCTTGCCCATCAGGCGTTGGACAGCGAGGCCGGGAAGCTGCTTCATGCCGTGCAGGTCCTGGAAGTTCGTGGAGAACGCCATGGCGTTGTTCTGCTGAAGAAACTTCTCCAGTGCCAGTTCGATTCTCGCCTGTTCGGTGACCTGCTGGAAGAAGAACGCTTCGTCCATCCCCTCCTTGAGGGTGTAGGAGTGGCGATACTCATCGATCAGGAGATTGATATCACCGTTGGGGATGGAGGCCATCATATCGACGAGGTCCCCGATACCGAAGTAGGGGACCGACCAGCCGAACTGAATCATCGCCTCGACCTTGTCGCCGTCGGTGACCGCGACATCGCGCATGTTGTCGCCGAACCGCACCACGACAAGGGTGCGGCTCTCCGCGACCGCGGCGGCTGAACGCATCCAGCGTCCGATGCGCTGTTGCGTCTCCTCATGGGACCAGTGACCAGCGATGACGGTGCGCCTGAGGCCCATGCGCGCGGTGATGTGGCCGAACTCCCGGTCTCCGTGGGCGCTCTGGTTGAGATTCATGAAGTCCATGTCCATCGTATCGAAGGGGATTCGTTCATTGAACTGGGTGTGCAGCTGCAAGAGCGGCTTGGTGAGAATCGAGAGGCCGGCGATCCACGTCTTTGCCGGACTGAAGGTGTGCATCCAGCACACCACACCGGCACAGCTCTCATCGGCTTCAGCATGTTGGATGGTCTTCAAGATCTCGGCTGAGGACTTCAGAACTGGTTTCACCACCAGTACAAGGGGGAGGTTCCCACTGGCGTTCAGCTCCTCAACCATTTGTTTTGTATGCAACGCCACCTGGTGCAGTGCATCATCGCCATACAGATCCTGACTTCCGGTAAGAAACCAAATGTTCAACGCGTTCATCGTAGGCAGTTCTCCCTTCGTATACCCGGTGTTATATGTTTCCACAACCCAGGCTCTCTTCGATCACCGATCAAAAAAGGTGCCCCACCCTGCTGCCCTCCGTGATACAGAACGGAGGAAAATTTGAGAGAACACGCAGATTGTGTGTACGTAAACATAGACTAATAGTCTCATGATTCCCACTCATTGTCAAGAAAATAAGTTTTTCTTCAATAGGTCTTTAATTCGATATATAGAAAGTAATAGAATACCCAGAATTTGAATATGGGATTAGGTCGTGCTATACGCGTGTACGTTACCTTCGCTCTCACAAGAGGTGTAATGAAAAACTGCTGCCTGCCGTTGCCAGAGGTGGGACAAGGCAGTGGTGGCACGGGGGGTGAGCGACTCTTTTTCGCCTCGACCTTGAGCAGTGGTGATCGCCGCCCCTGTAGGGATGAGACCTGATGGCTGGGTGTGGTGAGGTTGGGGTCTGCCCATATATGAGACGGCTTTGGCGCACGCAAGTTTATAAAAATGGGCTTTTTACTGAAGTGGCAATTCATTGTAATATAACAAGATATCTGGTTCGGGACTTCATGCATACTCACCATGGGTGTCCCGTTTGCACGTTGTGCCGATCGCTTGGGCTATCGCTACTGCCTTGCTGCAGAGGTCCGTGAGGCCTTCAAGGGAAGTGGTGGGACATGATGATCTCTAGTGATGTTTCTCAGAAAAAACTTGACGGCTCGTGGGGTGGGTGGTACAGTCAGGTAAGGCATTGTGTTGATGCCATAATTTTGGCAATGCGTTAACGTTAACGCAGAAACATGTGAAAAGGAGGTTTCATATGAAAAAGGTGCTGATAGCAGGAATGATCATTCTTCTTGCTATGAACATGGCGTTTGCAGGCGGGAAGGCGGAGACATCGGACAAGGGAATGGTCGGTGTCGTGATGCCGACGCGCAGTGAAGAGCGCTGGAACAAGGACGGGGCAGCGGTAAAGAGCGGTCTTGAGGCACTGGGCTACCGCGTTGACCTGCAGTTCTCCGATGACGACATCCCGACGCAGGTGCGCCAGATCGAGGACCTGATCACCAAGCGGGCACAGGTGCTGGTCATCGCCTCGATTGATGGCGTGGCATTAAGTGATGTACTTGCAAAGGCTGCCGAACAGAAGATTCCGGTGATCGCATACGACCGGTTGATCATGAAATCACCGAACGTCGATTACTACCTCTCGTTCGACAACTACGCAGTCGGCCAGCAGATGGGTGATATCCTCATCAAGGGGATGAACCTGGACAATCCAGCGAAGAAACCGCTCTTGATCGAGCTCTTTGGTGGATCGCCGGACGATAACAACGCCTACAAGTTCTACGATGGTGCGATCGACCGGTTGCAGCCCTACTTTGACAACGGCACGCTGAAGATCGGTTCCGGCCAGAAGGGCATGGACACCGTCGGCACGCTGCGCTGGAGCAATGAGTTGGCGATGTCGCGCATGGAGAACCTGCTCTCTGCCTACTACACCAACCAGACCCTCGACGGGATCCTCTCCCCGTACGATCCGATCAGCCTCTCCACGCTCGAGGCGTGCAAGGCTGTAGGGTATGGCACTGCGGGCAAGCCGCTGCCAGTCGTCGGTGGACAGGACTGCATCGTCGCCTCTTGCAAGTCCATTCTTGCCGGCGAGCAGTATGCGACCGTTCTCAAGGATACCCGCGTGCTTGGTCAAGCGACCGTCGAACTGGTAGATACGATTCTGCGCGGAGAAGTTCCCACGGGTCTTGACACCACCAGTTACGCCAACGATTCTATAAAGAACGGTAAGCCGTACATCGTTCCGTCGGTCTTGCTGGAGTCGGTGATCGTCACCAAGGACAACTTGGTGAAGGAAGTGGTCGATACCGGCTACCACACCGCCGCCGAGCTCGGACTGTAACCTGAGGTACCCGGCTTCCCCGGGAAGCCGGGTCGTTCACTGAAATGACCGAGAACCCGATGCATGCTCTGTGAAGTGGGTCGGGTTTCGGTCGCATCTCTCTGGAGGCATCCATGGCAGACCGCTCCACACTCCTCTCGATGAAGCACATCACCAAGAGCTTTCCCGGTGTGAAAGCGCTCGATGATGTCAGCCTGGATGTCAAGACTGCACAGATCCACGCCTTGGTGGGGGAGAACGGCGCTGGAAAAACAACGTTGATGAAGGTGCTGTCCGGCGTCTATCCCTACGGAACGTACGAAGGTGACATCTTCTTTGAGGGCACCCACTGTACATTTGCCAACATCAACCAGAGCGAACGGGCGGGCATCGTCATCATCCACCAGGAGTTGGCGCTCAGCCCCTACCTCTCCATCGCGGAGAACATGTTCATCGGTGACGAGCGGGCCAAATATAACATCATCAACTGGGACAAGACCCGTGAGGATGCGCTTGAATACATGAAACTGGTGGGACTGAATGAGAACCCCAACCTCCCGGTGAACAAACTGGGGGTGGGCAAGCAGCAGATGGTGGAGATCGCCAAGGCGCTTGCCAAGCATGCCAAGCTCTTGATCCTCGACGAACCCACCTCCGCTCTCAACGAGAAGGACAGCGCGCACCTCTTGGAGATCTTGAAGGAGCTCAGGGATACGAACAACATCTCATCGGTGTTGATCTCCCACAAGCTCAACGAGGTAGCCGCGGTGGCGGACTCCATCACGATTCTGCGCGATGGCAGGGCAATCGAGACGCTGGAGGTTGAGCGCGATCAAAACGGGACGGCTTCGATCAGCGAGGACCGGATTGTCAAAGGGATGGTCGGGCGCGAGATCACCGAGATGTACCCCAAACGGGACAACCCCATCGGCGACGTCCTCTTCGAGATCAAGGAGTGGACGGTATCCAACCCTGACAATCCTGAACGCAAGAAGCTCGATGGGGTGAACGTTACCGTACGCGCCGGTGAGGTCGTCGGTCTGGCGGGCTTGGTTGGCGCCGGTCGTACTGAACTGGCCATGAGCGTGTTCGGTCGATCGTATGGCGAGAATATCAGCGGAAAGACCTTGATCGAGGGGAAAGAGGTCGACATCACCACGATCCCCAAGGCGATCGCCCACGGGGTAGCCTATGTGCCTGAGGACCGGAAGGAGCACGGTCTGGTGATGATCCAGAACGTCAAGGAGAACATCACCATCGCCAAGCTTGAGAAACTCACCAAGATGGCGACGATCAACGAGCATGAGGAGAACATGGTCGCCGAGGAGTACTGCAAGCGGTTGAACGTCAAGACGCCGACAATCTTGCAGACAACGGGCAATCTCTCGGGAGGCAACCAGCAAAAGGTGGTGCTGTCAAAGTGGTTGTTCAGCGATCCCCGAGTCCTGCTCCTCGACGAACCGACCCGTGGTATCGACGTTGGTGCAAAGCATGAAATCTACCTGATCATCAACGCACTCGCCGCAGAGGGGATGGCGTGCCTGTTGATCTCCAGCGAGATGCCGGAGATCATCGGTATGAGCGATCGGATCTATGTGATGAGTGAAGGCAGGATCACGGCCGAGTTGGAGGGCAAGACCGCGACTCAGGAAGAGATCATGCGCAATATCCTGAACAATTGAGGTGGTGGCAGGCCATCACCGTGCAGTGTGGTCCATTGAAACTGAGCATGAACGCAGAGGTAGGAGTAGAGGATGAACAGCTTGATCGCCATTATGAAAAAGAATGTGAGGCAGTACATGATGGTCATCGCCCTGGCGGTGGCGATGATCGCGTTCGGATTCTTGACTGACGGCATCTTCTTCAGGCCGGTGAATCTGACGAACCTGGTGCTGCAGAACAGCTACGTCCTGATCCTTGCTGTGGGTATGTTGCTCTGTACCCTCACCGGAAACGTCGACCTCTCGGTGGGATCGATTGTCTGTTTCATCGGTGCCCTGTGTGGGGTGATGATGGTGGACTTGCAGTGGAATCCCTACGTGGCGATGTTGTTGGCGATCATCGTCGGAGTGTTGATCGGCATGTGGCAGGGCTTCTGGATTGCGTTCGTCAACGTTCCCCCCTTCATCGCCACACTTGCCGGTATGTTGGTGTTCCGTGGTTTGGGCCAGGTCATCATGAAAGGACAGACGAAAGCGCCCTTTCCCCGGGAGTTCCAGGTCATCTCATCAGGATACATTCCAGACCCCTTTGGCGGGGCGGTGGTCGGGACGACGACCCTCCACCTCTTTACTCTGTTAATCGGCTCCATCATCGTCGCGTTGATCATCTTCGGGGAGATCAAAAAGAGACGGAAGCAGCAGCAGTATGGCTTCGATCTGCTGCCCACCGGAATCTGGCTGGCAAAGGTACTCTTCATCGCCGCCGCACTCCTCGCCTTCACCGTGGTGTTCGCCGTCTACCGGGGTTTCCCGAATATCCTCGTCCTCTTGGGCATTCTGGTCGTTGGATACCAGTTCGTCGCATCCAAGACGGTCCAGGGCCGCCATATCTATGCGCTGGGTGGGAACCGGAAGGCCGCCGAGCTCTCGGGCGTCAAAGTCAGATGGGTGATGTTCTGGATCTACACCAACATGGCCCTCCTTGCTGCCGTTGCCGCAATGGTCTTCACTGCCCGGCTCAACTCGGCCACCCCGAAGGCGGGGCAGGGCTTTGAGATGGATGCCATCGCCGCCTGTTACGTCGGCGGCTCAGCGGTCTCCGGTGGAGTGGGGACGGTCATCGGAGCGGTTGTCGGCGGCCTCTTCATCGGGGTATTGAACAACGGCATGTCGATCATCGGCATCAGCACCGACTGGCAGCAGGCCATCAAAGGCTTTGTGCTCCTCGCTGCCGTGGCGTTCGACCTCTACTCAAAGTCCCGGTCATCAAAGGTTGCCTGACCGGTGTGTTCAGCCGGTGCGTCATCGTTCACGCACAGGAATCGGCATGGGCATCGCTGTGGGCCAGCGTCTGGTTTTGTAGATGTGATATCATATCAATAGCCTATGGTGCAATGAATTATATTGAGTGGAAGAACAGGGGGGTTGTTCACAAACATCTCGTTGCTTGACGTATGACGTATGCAGGCGATACAGTTTAACGCAACAAAGGGGGTACCTGATGACGATAGCGGAGATTGCCAAGCTTGCAGGGGTTTCAATTGGGACGGTGGACCGGGTGTTGCACAACCGTGGGCGGGTTGCACCAAAGACTGTTGAGACCATCATGGCGATCATCGATGAGTATGGCTACCAACCCAACGCCTTTGCCCGTAACCTGCGATTGAGCAAGACCTATACCATCGGGGTTATCCTTCCCCACCTCCACTCTGAATATGGCTATTGGCGTCTTATCTACAACGGGGTGCTGAAGGCTGTCAAGGAGCTTGCCCAGCTTGCCGTCTCCATCGAGCTGGTTGAGTACGACCGCCTCGACCCCAAGACCTTCCTTGCCGCCGTGACCAAGGTGCTGGACAACAAGGTCGATGCCATCCTGCTCGCCCCGCTGCTGCCCGATGAGACTCGGCTCATGATGGAGCGCCACCCACAGATCAGCTATGCGTTCATCGACTCCCCGCTGCCGTGCCGTAATCAAGTCATCACGGTGGCCCAGAACCCCTTTCGAGGCGGGTTTTTGGCAGGGAAACTGATGAACCTCCACCTCGGCAGCCGAGCAGGGACGCTGGTGGTCATCAACACCCATACGGCAGCGTTCAACGCCGCAGAACGGGCGCGCGGCTTCATTGAATACTACGCCGACAAGCCAAACTACACCGTGTTGCAACTCGACATCGAGGCCTCGAGGACCGCCGAGGAGGCGCTCGAGCAGGCGTACCACGACCACAGCGATCTTTCGGGAATCTTTGTGGTGAACAATGCGGTGGCCCGCTTTGCCGCACATATTGCCCTGCTGGGACGGAGGAACCACACCATCGTGATCGGCTACGACTTGGTGGAGCAGAACCGGGCCGCGATGCTGGAGGGCAAGGTTGACTGCCTCATCTCCCAGAGGCCTGAGTTTCAGGGGTATACGGCCACCTACCAGCTCTACCGCAAGGGAATCCTCAACCAAAAGCCGGATGAGGACATCCTCATCCCCATCGATATCATCCTCGCTGAGAACATCAGGGACGATAACTCCTACGGCCTTGAGTGGAACGGCAGGGACGTGCCCCGCTGAGGTCGTCGCTCAATCCCTACAATCAGGGCTGGCCGTAGTATGCGAGCGGGCCAAACTTCCTGAAGTAGTGCTTGTCCGAGAGGGTCTGTTTTGCCGGCTCGATGGCGGGGGTCAGGAGACGGTTGAACAACGCCATCTTGGCCACGTACTCCAATACCTCGGCGTGGAAGACTGCATCATTGGCCGTCTTGCCCCAGGTGAACGGGCCGTGGGAGGCGACCAGGACGGCCGAGGTGTGAATCGGGTTGGTCTCCTCCAACGCTTCGACGATGACTTTGCCGGTGTTCTCCTCATACCGCTCTTCGATCTCCTCGCCGCTCATCTCTCTGGTGCAGGGGACGGGGCCGTGGAAGTAGTCGGCGTGGGTTGTCCCGTAGCAGGGCAGCGGAAGGCAGGACTGCGCCCAGATGGTCGCGTACTGGGAGTGGGTGTGCACGATGGAGAGCACCCCCTCCTTGGCAAAGTGCCGGTAGAGGTAGAGGTGGGTCGGCGTGTCCGATGACGGGCGTTTGGCAGAGTCGATGACCGAGCCGTCTGGTTTGACGACCACCATGTCGTCAATGCTCATTCCGTCATAGGGGACACCGCTTGCCTTGATGATCATCAAGCCGCTGTCGGGGTCATAGACGGAGACATTGCCCCAGGTGGAGATGATCAAATCCTTCTCTTTGAGCGCAAGGTTTGCCTCAAGCGCTTCTCGTTTCAACGTATCAAGTCTCTTCATGTCAATATCCTCGGAGATTGGTCTTCACCGTGAGTCTAGTACGATTGGCCCAAGAGTGCAATCAAAGGGAGGCGTCAGAAGCAGAACGTCATGAGATCGCCCTCGTATGGTGAGCGTGAGGCTCAGCACGCACGATAGTATGGTTCACTGTCATATTTGGTGTGTACATGCACAGCGATTCTGTATTGAGTGGGATGGCCCCACTCAGAACAGCGTTGAAGATTGGCCAGTGTCTTCGCCCACAGGCAAGGATCATGGCATATCGGTTGCACCATCTCTTCGCAAAGAACCTGGAGAGGGAACACGCTTAAAACCATCCCTCTCCACGGTACAATACTGCTCGTTGGGAGTGCCACTGTAACAGACGGTGAGGACCAGCGTCTTCCCGATGGCAAGCCACTGGCGCTCTTGTCCTCGAAAAGGGATGGTTCCGGTGTTTCAGCGCCTCATGAGCGTGGTGGGCGCCACCAAGAGGTGAATCTTGGGAGCGTGCCACCCCCGCTCAGGTGGCTTCCATGTAGCGCTTCCAATCCCCGTTGTCCAAAGGCAACACGGGATTGGCCGGGGATCCGAGGTCGCCTCGCACGTACCAGTAGACATATGCCTGCACCTCCTGCCACGCTCCACCATCGAGGAGGTAGATTGTGCTCAGGCGGCGTTGGTACTCGTTGTCGACACCCCCTTCAATGAATCCCTCCAGTTCGTCCATGTAGCCGATGATCGAAGAGAGGTTGTCGACCTCCAACAGTTCACCGTACACCCACTGCTCCCCCTCCACAAGGGCAGGGTATCCCTTTTGTATCTGGTGGAAGAGCTTGCCTTTGACCCGTGCGCGCCTGACACGGAGCACCCTGCCCTGCAACACCTTTTGATGATTGAAGAAGCCGCAGAGCAGACTGCCGTATACCCATATCCTATCGCACTCGGTCAAAACTCCTTGCCCCCCGATTGTGTGATGTCCGTCTCATGAGCGATGATTGCAGCGATGGCAACCTCAATGGCTCGAGTGATATCAGCGAGCGCCATGCTCGGCACAAATGGTTTGGCGATGACTTGCCCGGGCACAAAGGGGACATGGATAAACCCACCCCTCACCGGTCTGTCCAGTGCGGCGAGCGTGTGCAGGATCCCGTACATGAGATGGTTGCAGACGAACGTCCCCGCCGTGTTCGAGACAGTGGCCGGGATGCCGGCTTTTCGGATCGCCTCCACCATCGCCTTGATGGGAAGGGTCGAGAAGTAGGCGGGGGGAGCGCCGGCGACAATCGGCACATCGATGGGCTGGTTCCCCTCATTGTCCGGAATGCGTGCATCATCGATGTTGATGGCCACCCGCTCGACGGTGATGTCGAACCGTCCACCGGCCTGACCGATGGCGAGCACCACATCGGGCTCAACCTCCTTGATCCTCTCTGCCACTCGGTCGATGGCCTTGTGGAAGACTGTAGGGACCTCCAGCTTCTCCATCGAAACCGATGTGACATTCACCAGCTTTACCGCCTCGAGGGCCGGATTGACCTTCTCTCCGCCGAAGGGATCGAAGGCGGTCAACAATACTTTCATCCTAACCTCCCTAGAACGCCAGGATGTACATCAGGATGATGTGCAACCCCAGCATGACCAACGCAACGCGTGCCTGGCTCTGTATGATGACGTACTTGTTCTTCGTCTCAAGCAGTGCGGCGGGCATGATGTTGAAGTTGGCGGCCATCGGGGTGAGAAGGGTGCCGCAGTAGCCCGCGGTGAGCCCCAAAGCCCCCACGACCACCGGGTTGGCGCCCTGCATGATCAAGAAGGGGATGCCGATGCCTACGGTGATGACACTGAATGCGGCAAAGCCATTGCCCATGATGATGGTGAAGAGGGCCATGCCGACACAGTACACCGCCACCGCGATCAACCTCGATCCCTCGGGGATGAGGACACTCACTCCCTTTGCGATGACCGTCCCGACCCCTGCTGCGGTGAAGAGGGCGCCCAATGCAGCCAAAAGCTGGGGCAATATTCCCACCGGTCCTACATTGTCCATCAGCCGGGTGCCGTCCACTACCGCCGATTTCGCCGGAGCCTTGGTCAGGGCGTAGGTGACAGCCAGCGCGACAGCGGCTGAAATGCCGATGGCGTTGTTCGCTCCGAAGGGGAGGAAGGTGGCAGCCAGCACTGCGACAAAGGCCAAGGTGAGGGCGGGGATGAAGATCTTGTACCCGATCTTGTCCGCATGGGAGCGCGACTGCTCCTCAGTGGGTACGTCGCTCTTGGACTGCACCACACGATTGGCAGCGGTGAGGGCGGCGATGGCGAGCACGCAGACACCGGTGATCCACGCAGGTAGATACGGTCCGATTGAGAAGGTGAAGGCAAGGATGAACCAGAAGAGCGCGGTGCTGATCCGCTTTGGATGATCCTTGTCCCGAAGCGCTTTCACGCCGACCAAAAGGAAGATCAGTGCGATGATACAGTAGAAAAATTCAGCGATCGCTACATTTGTGGTCATGGTTACTCTCCTCCTTTGATTGCGGATTTGGCGAGGGTGCGATCGAGCAGGACGTTATGGCCAAAGCCAACCAGCACTGCGATGACGGCGACCGGAATCGACATCATTGCGATCTGCAGGGCGTTGACGTCATACCCCTGGCCGTTGAGTGTGGAGACGATGAGCAGTGTCCCGCTTGCCCCCATGAAGACGTTTTGCGCAAAGAAGTTTCCAAAGTTCTCCCCAGCTGCGCTGAACCCCTTGATCATATCCTCGGTCTTTTCGTCAGCCGGTCCGTGCTTGGCGACATAGGCGGCTTGGGCCATCGGGTTGATCAAGGGACGGACGAACTGCGGATGCCCTCCAAGGCGGAGCGAGAAGGCGGCAGCCAGGGCTCTGATCGCCAGATAGAGACTGATGATCCTACCGCTGGTTGCGGCCTTGGCCTTCTTGATGAAGTCGACGGCCTTGTCCTTCAAGCCATAGCGCTCACTGATGCCGATGATCGGCAGGGTGAGCACAAAGAGTGTTGCAGTTCGTTGGGTGATGAAGGACGATCCAAGCGTATTGAGGATCTCGATGATGGGCATCCGTGCAACGAGGCCGGTGACCACCCCCGCGATGACTACGGTGGCAATGGTGTCCTTCTTGAGTACGAAGCCGATGATGACTATCAGTACACCGATGAGTTTCAATAATTCCATAGCGTTCATCTCCTTTTTAATGTGGAATTTATTACATTATAGGGAGCAGCATTCCTCAGTTGTCAAGGCATTTCAAAGCCCAACCGTCGGTGGACCTCTCCTGCCCACGCTCTTGAAAAAGCACCACCACACGGTATGATGGGGCTATGCATACCATCATGACCACAACTGCCCACCCAGGGGCTCTCGAACTTGTACGCGACGGAGCCGTCCTTCAGATCGTCATCGACCCGCGCGACCGTATCGGGGTCGCCCGTGCTGCACACGCCTTGGCAGACGATCTTGGTGCGGTGCTCGCCCTCCGTCCTGCTGTGCTCGATGAGAGGACACCGGAGAGCTGTATCATCGTCGGAACGCTCGCCTCGAGTGCTCCAATCGATGAGCTTGCCTCCCAAGGGCTTCTTGACACCGACTTCCTCAACGAGCACGACGAGGCGTTCACCATTTCAGTGGTCGGCGAGCCTGGTTGTCTTGTCGTCTGTGGCAGTGACCGTCGGGGGACCATCTACGGCATCTATGAGATCTCCCGCCAAATCGGCGTCAACCCGTGGCACTTCTGGCTGAACGTGCCGCCTGTAAAGACCGATCACCTCTATGCCAAGAGGGGGGTTGTCATCAAGGAGCATCCGGTGGTGCGCTGGCGTGGCATCTTCCTCAACGATGAGGCGCCGGCATTGACCGGCTGGATCACCAACACCTATGGGACGGTCACCCCCTCGGCCGATCCCCCGATTCCAGCCGGCATCGCCCGCTACGGGTCCGACTTCTACACCAAGCTCTTTGACCTCCTCTTGCGCCTGAAGGCCAACTACCTCTGGCCGGCGATGTGGAACAACGCGTTCTTTGAAGATGACCCGGACAACGCACGCTTGGCACACGAGTGGGGCATCATCATGGGGACCAGCCACCAGGAGCCGATGACCCGCGCCCAGCAGGAGTGGGATCGCCGGTACCGCTCCACGTTGGGGCATTGGAACTACTCGCGCCACAAGGATGAGCTCTTGCACTTCTGGAGGGAGGGCATCGCTCGCAACAAGGAGCATGAGACGGTGGTCACCATCGGCTTGAGGGGAGCCGATGACACACCGATGGGCGAGGAGAGTTGGCGCTCCCTTGAGGAGATCGTAGCCGAACAACGGGCCATCCTGGTCGAGGAGATGGGCCGCCCGATTGAAGAGATTCCCCAGCTGTGGTGCCTCTACAAAGAGGTGCAGCGCTACTGGGAGGAGGGCATGCGCGTCCCCGATGATGTGATCCTACTCTGGTCGGATGACAACTGGGGCAACCTGCGGCGTCTGCCCACCGAGAGGGAGAGGGAGCGCAGCGGTGGGGCGGGCATCTACTACCACTTCGACTACCACGGAGATCCGCGCAACTACCAGTGGATCAACACCACCCAGATCGCCAAGATCTGGGACCAGATGAGCCTGGCCCTCCACCACCAGGCTGACCGGCTCTGGGTGGTCAACGTCGGCCACTTCAAGGGTCAGGAGTACCCCATCTCCTTCTTCCTCGACCTCGCCTGGCAGGGCACGGCCCTCGAGGGCGATTCGCTTGCATCGTGGTCTGTCCAGTGGTGCAGCGCCATCTTCGGTGAGGAGCATGGTCCGGCGATCTCCTCCTTGGTCGAAGGGATTGTCGAGCTCAACAGCCGGCGCAAGCCGGAGTTGCTCTATCCGCTTGCCTGGTCGATGACCAACTACCGGGAGGCGGAGGCGTTCGTGGACTCGTGGCAACACCTGCGGGCCAAGGCCGAAGAGCTTCATGCCTCGATCGCACCACCATTGGGCGATGCCTACCACCACCTGGTCCTCTTCCCTGCCCGCTCCTCACATATCCTTGCCTCCCTCTACCTGGCGGTGGCTCGCAACCACCTTTGGGCCCGTCAGGGGCGGTTGGCCGCCAACGAACAGGCCCGCCTGATCGAGAGGCACTTTGCCGCCTTCACCGCCGAGATTGAGCACTACCACGCCACCTGTGCAAACGGGATGTGGCGTGGCTTTGCCGACCAGGCGGTCCTCGGCTACATCGATTGGAACGATCCGCCGGCCAATACCTTGGAACACCTCTACACCGCCACGGTCCCCGATGCGACCTACCATCGCCTTGGGGTCGCTGTTGAGGGCTCACCGGGCAGCTGGCCATCGCTCGAGCGCTGTGCCCTGCCACCGTTTGACTCCATCAACGACCAGCGCAGGCGCATCGAGCTCTTCAACCGCAGCTCGACCCCCTTCCCCTACCTCGTCACCGCAGCCGACCCATGGGTCCACCTCGACGGGCCGGTCGAAGGTCGGTTGGGTCTGCAGGACGAGGTAGTGGTCAAGATTGACTGGCAGCGCGCCCCCGTGGGCCGGGCATCCTCATCGGTGAAGGTGTCCAGCGACCAGCGCTACAAGGAGGTGGTCATCGCCATCGAGACACTGAAGGTGGCTGAGGAGGGCCTCTCTGGGTATATCGAGGCCGATCGCAGCCTGGCCATCAACGCCATCACCTACCAGCGCTCAGCAGGTGGTGAGGCAGAGCGGTGGCAGGATATGCCACTCTACGGACCCTTCGGTGCGGTGCGCTCGCAAGGGGAGGGTGGCTGCCTCTCTTACGACTGTTGGTTCCACCACGAGGGGAGGGCCCGGGTTACGGTGGTGGCAACTCCATCGTTGAACGTGTTTGGCCAGGAGGTGACCGTTGCCGTAGGCCTCGATGATCAGAGGCCAGTGGAGGTCACCTTGGTGGAAGGTGGCTACCACGTCGAGCTTGACGATGAGTTCTGGCGCGATGGGGTCATCGCCAATGCGCGCACCGCGTCCGTCGATATCGAGATCGAAAAGCCGGGCGCTCATCAGCTGACACTGTGGTCCACTGGATCTGCGGTGATGGTCACCCGTATCATCGTCGACCTCGGCGGGGTGCGCGAGAGTGTGCTCGGCCCGCCTGCCAGCCGATTCATCGGCCGATGAGGCGGGCAAGGGGAGGGCCGATACGCTCGTAGCCCTTATAGTTGAGGTGGAGCCCGTCGTCACTCAGCTCAGGGTCGAGGCACTCTCCATCGGATGACAGCAGGTCGGTGAGGTCGGCAAATACAACCTGGTTTGCCGCCGCCCAGGCTGCAAGCACCTCGTTGACGCGACGGATCTGCTCGCTGTATGAACGGCCTGAGGAGCTTCGGTTGCGGGGCAAGAGGCCCAGCAGGATGATGTGCGCCTGAGGAAGCTTTTCAGCGATGATTGAGACCAGCTCGGTGATGCCCGAGGCGATGACAGACGACTCTTGGTCGTCCAGATTGTTCGTCCCACCCAAAAAGAGCACGGTCTTGGCATCGATGCCCTCCAACTCTCCGTTGAGCAGACGCCACTTCATGTGCTCCAATCGGTCGGCACCGACGCCGAAGTTGGCCGGCTCGAAGGGGGCGAAGAAGCGCTGCCAGAGCGATGGATGCTCCTCCCAACGGCGGATCAACGAATCGCCGAAGAAGACGGTCCTGATCGGTCTGCTCTTGATCATCGCCAGAATCCTCTGGTGCTTCTCGCGGTGGTGGTCATCACATCTCATGATCGCTTGCATCGATCGTTCCTCCTATGGGTATGAACTGGAGCCATGCCAGGTCTATGGTAGCTCCGGGCAGGAGCTGTAACGACACCGAGCATGGGCCGAAGGTCGCTGTAGTCAACGGGTAGGTCGCTTCACTCCACGTGGGGGCGGCACCTAAGGCGAGCGCGTTGCTCTGCCTTCTCCCGTCCTGCTCGAAGTGTACCTGCAGCAGAGTCTGGGGATCTGTGCTTCGGTACCGCAGCCACAGGGCCGCAACACCCTCGAGAAAGTCCATCTCTTCGAAACGGATCGTCGCATTGTTGGTGACGTGGTGGATTTCGCCATCTGTGATACGATAGTCGTCTGCGATGATGGAGGTGCAGGCGGAAAATGGGAGGCGCGCATACGCCTTGGCCTGGCGGTGGAAGTGGAAGCCCTTGAGGTGGACCTTGCGCTGGAACACGAAGGTGAGGCAGACCACCGACCGAAGTCGCCGCTTCAGCGTATAGGTCTCCTGCTGGTAGGTGTTCCAGATGGTACCCTTCTGCCAGCGGGCGCGCAGCAAGAGTTCCTCACCCTCTTTGATATCAAACTCAAAGGGATCCCCCTCCAATGGAAAGAGGTGGATGGTCAGCTCATCCGAGCCCCAGCTGCCAAAATCGAGGTCGGCAAAACTCACCCGGCTCTCCCTGTCGCGCAGCGTGGCAACTCCCCGCTCATTGCCCTCGGTCAACTCCTGTGTGCTGCGGTCGTACCATGCGCCCCAGACAAAGGAGTAGGGGTCACGGTGCGGCTTGCCGAACCCGTCGATGGGGACCTCCAGGCGAGAGTAGAAGTCGATGTGGTCCCGCCCATTCCGGGTGGCGCAGCGTACGGTGACGACCCCGTCACCCCTCGGCTCGATGGCCAGTGACCCTCCGCCATCGCCCTCGGTGAACGTGGCAAGGGGGGTGTCCACCCCCAACCGATCGGTGAGGCGCCAGCAGAGGGCGGTATCGCTCGCCCCTGTGGGGAGGATCGTCGCCCGTACTGTCAGACCATCGCGCGTGAGGCGGATGGCCCGCACCGGGACATCGCTCTCATCGATTGCAGCCTCGACGGTCGCCCCGCTTCCCTGGGCGATGGCCAGCAGCATGCCGCCAAAGAGGCGGCGGCTGTGGCTGTGGTACGACTCGACATCGGTGGCGTCCCCGTTGTCCAAGGAGAGGAGGTGCCCGTTCTTCACGCTGACGTTGATCCGTGATCGCCCATTCTCCACCACGTTGCCCGCATCATCCACCGCCCGGATGGTGGCAAAGAGCAGCGCTCCGATGCGCTCCTCTTCAATGGTGAGGCCTGTAGCCTCGCCGAAGGAGGAGCGCTCTACACACTTGATCATGGAGTTGTTCCGGTCGTAGGAGCAGGCGGTGATCGTTCCTCTCGTATAGGTGACACTCCATACCGCCGAATACGCACCATCGAGGAGAACGCGTCCCTGTGACACGCCGTTGACGAAGAGCTCGACGCTGTGGGCGTTGGTGTAGGCACGTACATCGACGACCTCCCCATCGTTGAAGTCCCAGAAGGGGAAGAGGTGGAGGACCGGATCATCGGTCCAGGCAGCTTGGAAGAGGTAGTAGGAGTCCTTGGGAAAGCCTGCACTGTCTGCGTGGCCGAGGTAGGAGCCCTTGGTGTGGTAGGGGGTGGGTTCACCGAGGTAGTCGATGCCGGCCCAGATGAACTGGCCGAGGCTGTAGGGTGTCTCTTCCTCCACCTGCAGGCACGCCTCGATGCTGCGCGCTCCCCAGCTGGTGACCCCATTGCCGAGTGCTGAGCACTGCAGATCATCGTCGCTGAGGGTGGGGACTTCGAAGGGGAAGTGGTAGATGCCCCTGCTCTGGACCGTGGCGCACGTCTCCGAGCCGTAGATGACCCAGTGGGGGTAGCGGCGGTGGTGCTCTTGGTAGAGCGCAGAGCCGTAGTTGTAGCCAACCACTGCGATGGGATCGACGCACTCCTGCGTGTTCTCCCAGTTCAGGTAGTTGGAGCAGAGGGTGGGACGGGCGTGTTGGTGGGGGTCGAGGTGGGCGATGAGCGAGAGGAAGGAGGTGATGGTCCTCTTGGCAAGGGGGGGATCGAGGTGGGTGTCGGCGATCTCGTTTCCAATGGACCACATGATCACACACGGGTGGTTGCGCCCCCGCTTGATCCATGAAGTGACGTCGCTGTGCATGGATGAGGGGAAGTGGCGCGAGTAATCATAGGTGTTTTTGGCGAGGTTCCACACATCGGAGAACTCGCTGACCACCAGGAGGCCGAGGCGGTCGCACAAGGCGTAGAGGTGGGCAGACGGTGGGTTGTGGGCGGTGCGGATCGCGTTTGCCCCCATGTGCTTCATGAGGCGAAGTTGCCGCTCAAGGGCCTCGGTGTGCACCGCCGAGCCCAGCGAGCCGAGGTCGTGGTGTAGGCATACCCCCTTGAGCTTCACATGCCGGTCGTTGAGGAAGAAGCCCTCGTCGCTGGAAACGCGCGTGGTGCGAAAGCCGATGGTGGTGTGGACGGTGTCCACCACCACGTTCCTGCAGATCAATTCGCTCTGCAGTTGGTAGAGGACCGGATTGTCCACATCCCAAGCCTCGATGGGAAGGCCGCCATCGAGGAGGGTATGGCGCGTCTGGTAGGCGCAATCGGCGATGACTTCTGCCTCCACCTCAACGTGCCACGTGCCGTCAACGTGCCGGGTGGTGGTGACGGAGATGCCGTCGATGGCGAAGTGACACGCAGCCTTGGTGATGAGGCGCACATCACGGTAGATTCCCGCCCCGGTGTACCAGCGACCGCTGGGGTAGTGGTACTGGACATGCACAAGCAGCTCGTTGTCCTGCCTGCGGGAGACGAAGTCGGTGATGTCCGAATGGAAGGCGGTGTACCCGTTGTAGTGGGTGAGCACCTCCTTCCCGTTTACAAAGAGGGTGCATATCTGGTAGACGCCATCGAAGTCGATGTAGAGGCGTTCATCGTCGGTGAGAGCGGTGCAGTCGATGAGGCGGCGGTACCAACGCTCACTGGAGCGGGTGAAGGCGGCTACGTCGCCGATGAGCCAGTCATGGGGGAGGGTGACCGGCTCAAAGGGCCCCTGTTGAGCCGGGCTGCAGTACCAACCGTCGTGAAGGAGTGCGTACATCTCACTGCCTATGGTCGCTGACCGTCGATCGCTGCACAAGGCGTGGCGGGAAGAGGACGCTCTTGCCTCCCTTGCCGTCGATCATCGACAAGAGCTGAGCGACAGCAGCCTCGCCGAGCTTCGATGCCGGGTGGGCGATGCTGGTCAAATGGGTATATCGGGCAGCCTCCGAGTCATCGATGCCGATGATGGAGATCTGCTCGGGCACACGCGTGCCGTTTTTGGCGAGCGTCTCCATGACCTGGAGCGCGACGGTGTCATTGTAGCAGAGCACCGCCGAGTAGGGAGTGAGAAAATCGAGCAACCGCCCCGCGCTGAGCAACTGGCCCATGTTCTCCTTGGAGTACCACAAAATATCCTCTTCCTTGATGGGAAGCGCGTGTTCACGCAGCGCTTTGACGTGGCCGAGGTAGCGCAGGTGACCTTGGCGGTTGGTATGGGGCAGGATGCAGGCGATCCGCCGATGTCCCTTCTCGACGAGGTGTGCGGTGGCCATCCAACCGGCCTGGATGTCATCGAGAGCGACGTGGGGGATGGTGAGCTCAGGGTAATAGGAGTCGATGAAGACGACAGGGGTGCCCCGATCGGCAAGCATGTGGTAGAGCTCGATGTTTGCGCAGGGCAGGGCGCTGCGTGTCGGCTCAACGATCAGGCCGTCAAGTTCCTTGTCCATCATCATCCTCAGCGCGGTGCTCTCCCCGGTGACGGTGTTGTCCGTCCACAAGAGCTGCATCGAGTAGCCTTTGGCAACCAGCGCATCGCCGGCACCCCGAACGATGGAAGGGAAGATGTAGCTGTCCATATAGGTGAAGATCATCCCCACCGTCATCGACCGCTGTCGCTGGGAGGCTGGATGGGCGTCGTCTTCGGCGATGAAGGTCCCGCTGCCTTGCAGGCGGGTTACCAGGCCCTGTTGCACAAGGACCTCCAGAGCCCTGCGGACCGTCTGCCGGGAGCATGAGAAGCGGTCGGAGAGCTGGGCCTCGGTCAAGAAGCGAGAGCCGGGCAGGAAGTGGCCTGTGTTGATCTGCTCGATGGCCCACGTGACGATTTCCATATATTTGTGTTGTGTATCCATGCTGCGCTCCCCGTGCGGTACTCTTTCCTCCTTTATATCGGTTCTTGGGCAAGAATACAAGTAGATTTTTATTTGTATGTACAACTTTTGCGAAAAAATGGTACGAATGTGTGAGATTTTGGAGATATCACTAACAATTTAGCGAAAGATACGACAAAACTAGGTGTATGATACGGGCCTATTTCTGTATTGACAGCTAGTCCATTCCATGGCATTCTTATTGTAGGTGTCGGGTATAGTACCAGTGAGTATATGAACAATACATATTTGACGAAATACAGTACAATATATCCTGATATGTAGTGAAAGATGGTATGGAGGATTGGAAGGTGAGCAGACGATCACCTGCGGTGCAGACACTCGCCAAACCTGCCGATAGGTACAAGCGGTTCAGGCT
>JALOBD010000182.1 GCA_023228445.1 Sphaerochaeta sp.
AAAGTGTTGCTGCATCTCCTCAAGCTTGTACACCGACCGCGCCGGATACCCCTCAGCCCGTGCCTTGAGGGTATAGGAGTCGGCCCGGTCTCTTCTGCTCTTTGCCATGGGCCCATGATAGCAGAAGAGGAAGAGGGGAGAAAGGGGAGACAAAGATGATGCCGGCGCCCGTGAGGTGTACAGGGGGCGCCGGCATCAAGGAAATCACACTGTAAGGAGGTTTGAAAAAACTGTTGCCTTGTCCTGCCTTCAAGAATGCAATTACTGTGCCAATAAGGGTAATGGGGGCTTACGATACAGGTACATCACTTTCAGGGTGGTATGTGTCCTGGAACGCTGTGCAAAAATGGCACACGCTGTGTGGATTTTGCACAGAAAAAAGACGGGTGCCAAAAAGGAGTTTGGCACCCGAGCAGTTGGAAAAAGGAGGAGTATGAAAAAATGTTGCTCTGTTCTGCCTATATTGGTGCAATTACCGTGCCAAGTGGATTTATAGCTGTTTTGAGGGGTATTTGGCAGGTTCTGTTGTGCAGGGCTTGCACAGTAGGGTGAAAGCGTGCAAATTTTGCACAATTGACGATGGGTGGGAAGTCTCGCTACTGTGAAAGGTATGAGAAAGACCTCCATCATCAACCGACGGTTCAAGGATAACACATATAGGAACTTCACCCTCATCATCGTGGTGACCAACATCATCATCTACCTGCTCACCGACTTCATCTACCCACGTGCAACCCTCTACCTGGCCATGATCCCCTCCTTGGTGCTCAGAGGGTGGCTCTGGCAGTTCGTGACCTATATGTTCGTCCACGGCGGCTTCTCCCACCTGCTCTTCAACATGCTTAGCCTCTTCATCTTCGGCTCGATGGTGGAGCGGCGAATCGGCAGCAAGGAGTTTCTCCTCTTCTACTTCCTCACCGGTATCCTCAGCGGGGTGGTGAGCTTTGTCAGCTACTACCTGGCTGGGACCAACGTCATCCTTGTCGGTGCCAGCGGGGCGATCTACGGGGTGCTCTTGATGTTCGCTGTCTTCTTCCCATACTCGATGATCTACGTCTTCGGCATCCTGCCGGTCAGAGCCCCGATCCTGGTGGTCATCTACGCTCTCATAGAGCTGTACAGCCAGGTCTTCGGCCGGGGAGGCAACATCGCACACCTGGCTCACCTCAGTGGGTTGGTCATCGCCTACCTCTACTGCCGCATCAGGATGCGGATCAATCCCTTTGACGTCTTCAAGCGGACCCTCTAGTCGGTAAGGCCGTAGCGGGCGCGGATCTCGGCATACCCCTTCTTGATCACATCGTAGATCAAGGTGAGCTTTTGCTCGTGGTGGATGAAGGCCGACTTCATCGCATTGATCGTGATCTTCTCCAAGTCGCGGAGGTTCAGCCCGTAGTATTTGCTGGCCATCTCCATCTCCCGGGTGAGGTTGGTATCACTCATCAGGCGATTGTCGCTGCAGAGGAAGACACGAAACTTGCTGCGAAAGAAGATCGGGAAGGGGTGGCTGGCGTAGTCGGCAACCGCCCCGGTGCCCACGTTGCTGGTCAGGCACATCTCCATCGGGATCCGACGGTCGAGGATGAAGGATGAGAGGGAACCCTTCTGCTCGATGCGGCTTCCTTCGATGGACATATCCTCGACGAGGCGTACCCCGTGTCCGATGCGGTGTGCCCCGCAGATTTGGATCGCCTGCCAGATCGACTCGATGCCGAAGGCCTCGCCGCTGTGGATGGTGATGTTGAAGTTCTGGTTGCGGATGTATTGGAAAGCGTCCAGGTGGTCCTTTGGAGGGTGACCGATCTCATCACCAGCAAGGTCGAAGCCGACGACCCCGCGGTCGGCGAAGGCGACGGCGAGCTCGGCGATTTGGCGACTGATCGCAGCATCCTGGTTGCGCATGGCACAGAGCAAGAGACCGATGTGGATGGCAAAGGTTCGTGTCCCCTTCTGGATGCCGTCGAGGACCGCCTGCACCACCTCATCCAGGCTCAAGCCTCCGGCGGTGTGGAGGATCGGGGCAAAGCGTACTTCGGCGTAGACGACGTGCTCGCGCGCCAGGTCCTCGACCGCCTCATAGGCTACCCGGGTGAGGGCAGCCTTGGTCTGCATCACCGAGGTGGTCACCGCAAACGGCTCGAGATAGAGGGAGAGGCTCTTTTGCCGGGTCCCGCGGACAAAGTAGTCGTAGAGGCTCTGCTCATCGTCGGCGGGCAGGGTGATGCACTGTTCTTGTGCCAACTCGAGGATCGTAGGGATTCTCAGCCCACCGTCGAGGTGGTCGTGCAGTTCAACCTTCGGGATCTGTTGGATGATTTCCTTGGTTACCATAGTGCCATCATAGCGCATGGGAGTATGGGTAGGCAAACCTTTCCATTCGCTTTTTTCAAAGACTATACACGTGAGGAAAAATCAAGGATAATAAGCCTAATCTGTTTTTATGCATAGAGGTGTACGATGTCGAAGAAAGAAGAAGCACTGAATCGGAAACTGCTCAACGCTGCGGTGAATGCCACACGAGCGCGCGAGATCACCTCCCTGATCGGCCAGGGGGCGGATGTCCACGCCCAGAATGAGTGGGGCCTGACCCCCATTATGCTCGCTGCCCAGTACAATCCCGCGGTTGTGGTGACCAAGGCACTGCTTGAGGCAGGGGCTGACCTCCAGGAGGCGGAGCCCAAGTACCGCTCCAACGCGTTGCACCTGGCCGCCAACAGGTCCACCAACCCCAAGGTCATCGAGACGCTGCTCGCCTATGGTGGGGACCTCAATGCCCGCAACTACCTCGGCGAGACCGCCCTTATCATGGCGGTGAGCACCAACAGCGAGACGCGCATCGTCACCGCGCTCATAAAAGCGGGCGCTGATATCAACGCCCGCGATTACCAGGGACACTCGGTCCTCGAGTACGCCCGGCTTGCCAAGCGCACCTACATCATCAATCTTCTCAAGAGCATGGGAGCGGTCTGATCACAGGCCGTCCCACTCTCGCTCCTCCATCCCTGACTCCACCTCGCTGACCAGGCGCTTGATGAGCGCCCCAACATCGGCGACCACCGTGGAGAGGTCGAAGCTCAGCGTCTCGGCCAGGTTGCTGCGTACCTTCACCTCGACCTTGCCCTCCTTCAGCGAGCGGTTGCCCACCGTGATGCGGATCGGCAGGCCGATGAGGTCGGCATCGGCGAACTTCACCCCCGCCGACTCCTTGCGCTCGTCGTAGAGCACGTCGATCCCCGCTCCCACCAGGTCGTCGTAGAGTCGGTCGACGACCTCGCTCTCCTTGACGAGACTGACCAGGTGCACCTGCATCGGGGCGACGGTGATGGGCAGCGCGAGGCCCGCTTCATCACAGTAGTGTTCGGCAAGGGAGGCGAGCAGGCGCCCCACCCCGATGCCGTAGGAGCCCATGATGACGGGCTTGCGTGTCCCACTCTCATCCTGGTAGTAGCAATCCATCGATTCACTGTAGCGGGTGCCGAGCTGGAAGATGTTGCCCACCTCGATGCCCTTTGAGGAGGAGAGGGGCTGGCCGCACTGCACACAGGCGAAGCCGGCTTGGGCGCTGGCGATGTCGGCCACCGTGCCGGTGTAGTCACGGGAGAAGTTGGTGTTCAACCAGTGGTGCTCCCACTCGTTGGCTCCGGCGACCAGGTTATTGCTCTTGGCCACTGAGTCGTCGACGATGACAACGATGCCCTTCTTGGCCCCGATGGGAGAGCCATAGCCGGCAACCATTCCCATCTCGGCGATCTCCTCGGGGTGGGCTGGACGCAGCGCATTGGCTCGGGCAGCGTTCTGCAGCTTGTTCTCCTCGACCTCCAGGTCGCCGCGCACCACGCCAACGACAAGCTTGCTCTGCTCCTCTCCGTTGGTGTCGTCGATGAAGGTGCCCACCATGAAGACCGATTTGGCGGTTTGCTTTTTTTCAATCTTCAAAAAGGCGACCAATTCCTCGATGGTCTTCGTCTCAGGGGTGGGGACCTTCTCCAACGGGAGCATCTCTGCGCTCTGGTAGCTCTTCTGAAAGGATGCCACCTGGCGGTTTGCCGTGTAGTGGCAGGCCGGGCAAGTGATGATGGTGTCCTCACCGATGGGTGAGAGGTACAT
>JALOBD010000183.1 GCA_023228445.1 Sphaerochaeta sp.
CTCTCCTTACATGGTGGAGGATGACATGAAGAGACGATTATCAAATCTACTGTTCCTCTCCCTCTGCCTTGTCGCACTGCTCTCCATCTCCTGCACCGATGAGGGGGCCACCGCTGCCCGCTCATCGTTGCGGCTCAGCATGGAGAGCGCCCAGGCATTGGGACGAACACTGGTACCGGATGACACACCGCTATCTGTGTCTCGCTATGTGGTTGAAGGTGATGGACCGCAGGGCTCGACCTTCAGCGTCGTGAGCACCAAGGCCGCCGTCGAAATCCAAGGCTTGCTCGTCGGCAATTGGAGCCTCACCGCCGTTGGGCAGAACGCACAGGGCACCGACCTGGTGCGTGGTACCTTGGGTGTCAACATCACCAAGGAGCCCACCGATGCGGTCATCGAACTCAATACGCTGGCTGGAACCGGAGTGATGGACGTTGAGTTCTACTGGGACGCCTCGCAGATCAGCGATGGGACGCTCTCGGTCTGGTTGGAGGATGCCACCGGATTCCGGCGCTTGTTGACGCCCAAGATCAACAACAGTGCAAACGGTTCGGTGCAGTACACCTCCACCCTGGAGGCAGGCTCCTATCTCTTGCAGGCACAGCTCAACAGCGCGACCATCCGCGTTGCCGGGTGCGTGGAGGTGGTGCGCATCGTTGGCGCGAAGACCACCGAAGCCCACATTGAGCTTCGGTTGGACAAGTACAGCGAAGTACCGAACAGTGTGCTCCTGGTCGACCACCTGGGCACACCCATCCAATGCACCATCGCAGGCATCACTGAGACCATGGTGGCCCAACAAAGCGCCACCGCCACACTCACGACCGAAGGGGGCCAACCCATCCAAGTCAATTGGTACCTTGACGGTGAGCTCATCGATGGCAACCAGAGCTGCACCTTCACCCCATCGAGCGGCACCCACCGCCTGGATGTCATCGCAAAGGGGGCCTTGCTCGCCAGTTCCGGTTCGGCCAGCATCTCTTTCACTGCCACTGTTGCAGGGGAGCCGGGTATCCCGACACTCATCAACAGGGTTGAGGACAATACCAACGGCATGTTGATCGGAGAGGGGGCCCAGGTGGCCTTCCTCCCCGACGGAAAGTTTTTGCTGGCCAGTAAAACTGAAGAGACCCTCCAGGTCTGTAGAATTGTCCGCGATTCAGTGGAGGTGATCCACACCTACACCACCGCTGATTCGTTCAACCTCGCCGGTGTGGCCTCGATCTATGCCGATCCACTGACCTATCGAGTGGTGGTCTCCAATTCGGTGAATCCCACGGTGGTGGCCTATCAATACGACCTCTCCACCAGTGGGCTGACCAAGCTCTTCACCAAGGGCAACAACTACGGCAAACCGGAGTGGGGTACGGGAACCTTCCCCTACCTCTACCACTGGGCGGTCAACCATGCCCACGGGGTGCTCATGGGCCTGCACCCAACGTTTGAGACGGCTGTGGAGCTGAACCTCTACGCCATCAGTGACGCGGACTTCCATCGCGCCGCTTACTTTGACACCTTCCCCCCGGGGGACGGTGTTCCACTGACGGGAATGGACATCAGCCCATCAGGTGAAATCTCTGCCTTCGCCAAGGCCAGTGATTCGAACATCATCATCTATATATGGAGCACGATGATGGACTTCTCCTTCGGCGATATGACGAGGCTTGAAGGCAGCAAACTGCCCTACCTCACCGGGGTGCATGAGGTTTGTTTCCTCGATGACGAGAACCTGATCTATGCCACGGACAAGGATATCGGACGTTTTTCCAGAACCGGTCTCAACACGTGGGAGCAGGAGGAGATCTTCACCTCCGGCATCTACCAAACCCAAGTGATGGAGAAGATCATCGCCCTCAAGCGCGCCGATGGAGGAAAGCGCCTCTATGTTTTGTGCAAGCAGAGCCGCAACCTTGCAGTCTTCTCATTCGAGAACGACACCCTCGAAGAGGAGGGCTCGGTCTCTTTGGGCCTCTTCGACCCAGAGTGGATGGAGTTGTCCCCCGATGGGGAGCATCTGCTGGTCACCTCGGCTTCGAGTGCTGAGATCATGTTGTTCAGGATTCCCCGGTGAACCGGAGATGGGAGGAGCCAGGGTGCTGGCTCCTCCCACCCGCCTCTACACCGTACGTACCCGGGGGAATCAGGTCCTTCACTTCCCCGCCACGCATCAGGAGTGCTGTCGCTTTGCTCCGATGGGCCGAGCGAGTACGCGGTTTGACACATCACGGGAGAGAGGCCCGCAATTGCGGGCCTCTCTGGTGAATAGCTTGTCAGTTACGACTTGTACGACGGGCGCTTGGTATAGGTGGTATGCAGGAGGTGGTGGGCCTTCTCACTGAGCGGCTTCTCCAAGAATTGGTCGTAGAGTGCGATGATCGACTCGTTCTGATGGGAGCAACGCACCTCACTGTTCTTGTCATCGGCATAGAGACCGGCGGCGCGCTCCTTGCGCAGGATGTCGGTCGCCCCATAGGGCTGCCCGCCTCCTGCGATACAACCACCACGGCACGCCATGACCTCGATGAACTCGTAGGGGGCTTGCTGGCCCTTTGCCTTCGCCTCGCGTACCTCATCGAGGAGCTCGGCGATGTGGGAGAGGCCGTGCACGACTGCCACCCGAACCGGAGTGCCATCAAAGTCGACCTCGCCCTTCTTGATCTCCTCAAGGCCACGGACCGATTCAATGTCGATGTTGGTAAGCTCCTTGCCGGTGGCTACGTGGTACGCGGTGCGTACTGCAGCCTCCATGACCCCACCGGTGGCTCCGAAGATCGTCCCGGCACCGCTATACTCGCCGAGCGGGTTATCCGACTCCTCCTCATCGAGGGCAAGGAAGTCGATGCCCGAGCTCTTGATCAAGCGGGCAAACTCCCGGGTGGTGAGCACCAGGTCGACATCCTGGTGACCACTTGAGTACATGCTCTCGTCCCTGATCGTCTCAAACTTCTTGGCGGTACAGGGCATGATGGCAACGGTGTACATCCTCTCGGGGTCAATCTCCGTCTGCTGGGCGTAGTAGGTCTTCTGCACCGCACCGACCATCTGCATCGGGCTCTTGGCGCTGGAGACATACTCCAAGAGATCGGGGTAGTACTTCTCGATGTAATCGACCCAAGCGGGACAACAGGAGGTGAACTGGGGAAGCGGGCCTCCACCGCCGATACGGGTGAGCAGCTCACTGCCCTCCTCCATGATGGTCAAGTCTGCGCCGAAGTTGGTGTCGTGGACTGCCGCGACACCGAGCTTGCGCAGCGCTGCGTAGATCCTCTTGGTCGTCACCGTCCCGGCCGGCAGGCCGAAGGACTCGGAGAGCCCGACACGGATCGATGGGGCGATTTGGACGACGACTTGTTTGTTCGGGTCGGCGACAGCCTCACGGAAGGCGGCGATCTCATCCTTTTCGTAGATGGCGCCCACCGGGCAGTGCACGACACACTGGCCACAGCGCACACAAGGGCTATCCTCGAGCTGCAGCATCGCCGCCGGGGCCATGATCGTCTCATCACCGCGACCGATGAACTCGAGGGCAAAGACTCCCTGCAGGTCCTGGCAGACCTGGACGCAGCGACCACACTTGATGCACTTCTCTGGGTCGAGCACAATCGAGGCGGAGGAGTTGTCCTTCGCCCGGTCGCTGAGACGTACCTCGAAGGGTTGCTCCCGGATGCCGAACTCAGCGGCAAGGTCCTGCAGTTCACACTCGCCGTTGCGGATACAGGTGAGGCAGCTCGATGGGTGGGTGGAGAGAATCATCTCCAGAATCGTCTTACGGACCTCGAAGAGCTCGGGGTCGTGGGTGATGATGCTCATCCCCTCGAAGGCTGAAGCGGCGCAGGCGCGGATGATCTTCGCACTCCCCTCTTGCTTGACAATACAGAGACCGCAGGAACCGAAGGGAACCAGGTCCTCATGGTAGCAAAGGGTGGGGATCTTGTAGCCGGCCTGCCGGGCGGCATGCAGGATGGTCGTTCCTTCGCTGACCTCCACGGGCTTTCCATTTATCTTGATGTTAAC
>JALOBD010000184.1 GCA_023228445.1 Sphaerochaeta sp.
TACCTTCTCACCCTCCCCCTGTTCTTCCAGCTCAGCGATGATCTGGCCCGTGAGGGTCGACTTGCCACTTCTGCGGACCCCCGAGATAATTTTGATGAAGTCCTGCGAATCGTAGTACGCCCGGATGCGCGACAGATAGAGCTCTCGTTTCAACATACCGTATCATACCATGCAATCTCAAAATTTGAAAGTTTATCTTGTATCATGAGATAAACTATCCAATTCTGAGAGTTTATCTAATTGATATCTCTGTGTTCTATTTATATGTACTATAAGTACGATTTTTTATATCTTGTTATTCACTCGTTCCCGCTGTTCCAGCACACAATTGGATTGAAAAACGATTGCTCAGCACCGAGATCACCGCCTCCTCCATCTGAGGGCAGATAACCTTCAGCTGCACATGCATCCAGTCAAGCTCCTCATCAAATGGGCGATTGAGCAGTACAAAGAGCTTTTGTCCGTAATACAACGGACCGAGGGCATGATCAGCCATGTGTGCGGTGGCGAGCGCGTGCGCCGCTATGCGATAACAATACACAGCACTGGGGCAGCTCATGCTCCTCGCCTTGCGGTGCAAGCCTCTGCTTGCGGCCATCGCCTCCCGGGCCGTCGCGTTGCCGTCGCCCCAGCGCTCTGCAATCTTGAGCGCCTCCTCAAGCTGTGCATCACATTCGTAGGGGCAGTGGCCGAGCAGATGCCGCGTCGTGGCAAGGGCCCACCGCATTAGAGCACGATGGTCTGGGGCGGTGAGAAGTCCACCGCGGTGGAGAGCGATGAATCGCCTGTCTCTTTGGTGTGTTGCTTCCCCTCCTGCGTTCATACGAGATCGCCTATCCATCGGCTCGCCCCGTAGGGGTCGCTGAGGTAGCCACGTGTGATGCCCAACTCTTTGAGCAGTGCGATGAGTTGGGCATACTGGGAAGCCGAGAGCACGAATGAGCGCCTCCCATCAGTGGGATCCCAGAAGTGCGTCAGCAGGGAGAGCCAGCTATGGCTAGCAAAGGTGTTGGCATACCAGTGGAGGAATTGCATGGTAGCAGAGAATGTTCCTGGAAAGATCAGGTGACGCACCAGCGTACCAGTCAGTGCTCCGTTCTCATCGATCTCCGTTACCAAGCGGCGCTCGGCAAGCCATCGGACGACCCTCATGATGACTTCTGGATACTCCCGGCTTCCGCACCAGAGGCGCGCCACCTCGCTGTCCACTGTCTTGATGTCCAAGAGGTAGAGGTCGACCAAGGGGTCGACCAGAGCCAAGGACTCGACGCTCTCATACCCGGACGTATTATAGACAAGCGGTATGGACAGCCCGTGTTCTTTGGCCAACGTGATGGCAGCTGCAATCGAGGGGGCGAAGTGGGTGGGCGTCACCACGTTGATGTTGATCGCCCCCTGGCGCTCCAGGTCGAGTGCGATGGCTGCCAACTGCTCTACGGTGACCACCACCCCGTGTGGAGATCGCGCCTGGCTGATGTCCTGGTTTTGGCATGCCGGGCAGTGCAGCGAGCAGCCGGTGAAAAAGATCGTGCCGGACCCGCTGCTTTGGACGAGAATCGGCTCCTCCCCATGGTGCAGACCGACTGAAGCGATGCGCATGTGGGCAAGCTCCCCACAAACACCGTACTCCCCGTCTTGGCGGTTAGTACGGCACTCTCTGGGGCAGAGCGTACAACAATCATAGTATCGCGCTACATCATCCACCTTCATTTCCTTCGTCCGTTCTGTTTCTCCACCTACCTGCTTGAGTATACCATATCCACGGCATCACTCTCTGATGGTGTGCTTAAATGTGTTGAAGATATCATGATGGTCAAAAGAGCGGATTTACAGTGGCAAAAGGAGATACAAAAACCGCAACTGCTTAAAATTGTTGAAGTTATTGTATTTGCTTTATCCCTCTATGCTTAGCTCATGATTGTTGGAATATCATCAAGATTTTGAGGACAAAATGTCTCAAATGACTGAATTTTATTTTGATTTGTGCCCAGTATCGGCTATAATTTAGGAGCTTCATCGATGTATGTGCCCGATTTTCTTGCCTATGGAGGATTATTGATGGTGTCATTACAACGCTCGCAAACCGATCAGAAAATCCCCAAGTTGAAACTTAACCCAATGACAAGACGAGCAAAGCGTGATGCCTTCACCTTTGCTCTCTTCACCTTTCCCAACTTCCTGCTCTTGACGGTCTTCGTCTTTTGGCCGATCTTCTACAGCCTCTTTCTCAGCTTCTTCAAGTGGGACATGATCGCCCCTAAAAAGCGCTTCATCGGTTTTGAGAACTACCGGGTCATGTTCAACGACCCGGTCTTCTGGTTGATAACCCGCAACACCCTGATCCTCTCCGTCTGGGTCGTGGTGCTCAAGCTCGCGATCTCGCTGAGCCTCGCGATGGTGATGAACCGTGACTTGAAGGGGCGCTCTTTCTACCAAGCCATCATCTTCAGCCCGACCTTCACCACCAGCGTCGCGGTGGCGATGGTGTGGCGGTGGATCCTTGAGCCGGACTATGGGCTCTTACGCGTCTTCATGCGCCCCTTCGGCATCGCTCCCATCAACTGGATCGAATCGACCACCCACTCGCTGCCGGCGGTTATCATCGTCCTGATCTGGGTGGGTATCGGCTACGATATGGTGATCTTCCTCGCCGGCTTGAAGAACATCCCCCCTGAACTCTACGACGCGGGCCTTGTCGATGGGGTGAGCCCCATGCAGGAGTTTATCCACATCACCTTCCCACTGCTCTCCCCGACGACCTTCTTTTTGACCATCACCGGTTTCATCAGCGCGCTGAAGTCCTTCGATATCATCGCAATCCTCACGGGAGGAGGGCCGCTCAATACCTCCAACGTCCTGGTGCACTTCCTCTATGAAAACGCCTTCCGCTGGTTCAAGACCGGATACGCCAGCGCCCTCGCCCTGTTGTTGTTCATCGTCATCATGGCGATCACCCTCGTCCAGAACCGCCTTTCCAAGCGGTGGGTCCACTACTAGGAGGAGGCGGTCATGGCACGGATTGTGTTTGGAAAGAAAAGACCCTCCTGGTTCATCGGACGTACCTTCACCCACCTGGTGCTGATCTTCTTTGCCCTCGCCGTGGGACTCCCCTTCTTCTGGATGCTGACCACCGCCCTGAAGAACCCGGTCGAGGTTGCGACCTTCCCGCCGATCTGGTGGCCCAAGACCATCAAGTGGGACAACTTCTCCAAGGCGTGGTCGACAGCTCCCTTCGGCCGCTTCTATATCAACAGTTTTGTAACCGCTATCACCGGGGTGTTGCTCGAGGTCTCCATCGCCGCCCTCTCGGCGTATGCATTCGCCTGTATCCGGTTCAAGTACCGCGACTTCTTCTTCCTGGTGATGCTCGCCGCCTTGATGATTCCCTCCCAGATCGCCCTCATCCCCAACTACGTGATCCTCTCCAAGCTGAAGTGGATCAATACCTACAAGGGGATTGTCATCCCCTATGTCTCCAGTGTCTTTGGCACCTTCCTCCTGCGCCAGTACTTTTTATCGGTGCCCTCCTCGCTCTACGAGGCGGCGGAGATCGACGGACTGTCGCACTTCAAGACCCTTACCTACATCGCCTTGCCGCTGGCCAAGCCGGTGTTGGGCACCTTGGTCCTCTACATCTTCATCGGAAAGTGGAACAACTATCTCTGGCCCCTGATCGTGACGACCAAACAGCGGATGCGCACCCTGCCGGTTGGTCTGGCCATGGTGCGTGACGCCGAGTATGCCATCGGACCGGAGCATTTGATGGCCGCTGCGATCTTCGTCCTTGTCCCGGTCCTGATCGTCTACTTCTTCAGCCAGCGCAAGCTCATCGAGGCCATTGCCGCCGGGGCGGTCAAAGGCTGATTGTATATGTATCCGGACGATGCAGTGTGCATCGTGATTGCTTAAGGAGGTATTGTTATGAAGAAAAGAAACCTGGTATGGATTCTTTTGCTCGCTGTTCTCTTCCTCGCTTCCCCGCTCTTTGCCCAGGCAAAGCCG
>JALOBD010000185.1 GCA_023228445.1 Sphaerochaeta sp.
GAAGATGGCGATGGCAGGCACCAATGCGACCAAGAGGTATGCCAGGTAGGCGACAGCGTATCGCTCGGCCAATGCACTACCGATGGCCGAACCGATAAAACTTGCCGGGATGGCTGCCCCTGCTACCATCGGCGAGACCGCCTTCTCCCTGATGTACTGCAGTGAGGCCACGGTTGTGCCGAAGGAGGAGGCAAACTTGTTGGTGCCCAGCGCGATCGGCCCCGGCAAGCCGACTGCAACGTACGCGGTGAGGGTGATCAATCCGCCGCCACCGGCGATCGCATCGACAAAGGCACCGAAGAAGATGATGGGCGGCAGGATCAACAGTGCGGTCATCGTTCCTCCCCGCCCGGGTGGAACCGTTCATAGGCCTCCTGCAGCGCAGTGGTGTCAACGTGGGTGTAAATCTGGGTGGTCTTGATGTCGCTGTGGCCAAGCAGTTGTTGCACGCTGCGCAGATCAGCTCCCCCCTCCAAGAGGTGGGTGGCGTAGCTGTGGCGCAGCGTGTGGACGGTGATGGAGAGCCCGGCGGCCTTGGCATGGGCAGCAAAGCGCTTGTGCACCGCTTGACGGGTGAGGGCCTCCCCACTCCGCCCGACGAAGAGGGCCTTCTCGCCCAGGCGCATGCCGACGAGGAGCGGGCGGCTCTTCAAGAGGTAGGCATCGACCCAGAGTCGGGCCACATCCCCGATTGGGATGCGCCGCATCTTGTTCCTCTTTCCCACCACCGTGATGGCCTGATCGTGGTAGTGGGAGACGGAGAGTGAACACGCTTCGCTGATCCGCAACCCACAGGAGTAGATCAACTCAAAGAGGGCACGGTCCCGCAGGCCCAGCTCATCGCTCTCGTCGATGGCAGAGAGGAGGCGCTCCACCTCCTCGAGCGTCGCCACTTCAGGCAGGCGCATGGTCTCCTTGGGCCGGGGCAGCAGGGTGACGGGATTGTCCTCCCGCAGGCCCTTGACCTGTAGCGAGGTGAAGAAGGAGCGCAGCGCGCTGAGCATCTTGGCGATGCTGCGCCCACAGAGGGCACGTTCTGCCGCCTCTGTGGCCACGTAGGCTTGGATCTCTTGGCTCGTTACCGCGTCGACGTCATGCCCAGATTCAAGGAACCGCGCAAGCTCACCACAGTAGACGGCGATGGTCGCCTTGCTGAGGCGACGCTCCAAAGCGAGGTACATCTCGTAGTCATCGATGATGAGAGAGGCCATCACTGCCCCTCTTGCTCCTTGGAACGGGCATATCGCAGTACCGCCGGGATCGAGTAGTCGGTGGAGGCGGGATTTGCCGTCTTGCCCAGTTGCTTTTGCAGATCCTGCCAGCGGTTGACCTGGATGGCGGCAACGTCATCGGCGTGCTCCCCTCCCCGCTCTTCGCTCGTTTGGCTTGCAGCCTGGCGCCGGCGAGCCACCTCGTGCTCACTGCTCTCGGCTCCGAAGACCTCCTCCTTGCGATCGAAGCCGGTGGCGACGACCGTAACCTTGATGCGCTCACCCAACTCGGGGTTGAAGGCTTGCCCGGCGATGATCAGCGCATCCTCGGCACACTGGGCAGTGACCAATTCGACCACATCCTGGTACTCCTGTAGCGTCAGGTTGTCGCTGCCCGCCAAGTTGACCAGCACACTCTTGGCCCCCTCGATGGAGGCGCTCTCGAGAAGCGGGTTGCTCACCGCCTGGCGTGCTGCGTCGACGGCGCGGTTTGCCCCTTCACCGAAGCCGATGCCCATCAACGCATCCCCCTTGCCCTTCATGACGGTTCGCACGTCGGCAAAGTCGATGTTGATCTCGCCCGGCTCGGTGATCAGCTCGCTGATGCCCTGTACGCCCATGTAGAGCACCTCGTCGGCCATCAGGAAGGCCTGCTTGATTGGAGTATTGTTCTCCACCACCTTCAAGAGGTACTGGTTGGGGATGATGATCAGCGTGTCGACCTGTTTGCGCAGCTTCTCAATGCCCGCCTGGGCAAGCACGAGCTTCTTTTTGCCCTCGAAGGCAAAGGGGGTGGTGACCACCGCCACCGTCAGGGCGTTGCAACTCTTGGCCACCTCGGCGACGATCGGGGCGGCCCCGGTGCCGGTACCCCCGCCCATGCCGGCGGTGATGAAGATCATGTCGGCGTTCTCCAGCTCGCGGCGGATCTCCTCCTTGCTCTCCTGGGCGGCTTTCTCACCGACCTCGGGGACCCCGCCGGCCCCCAGGCCGCCGGTCAATTCACGCCCGATGGGGAGCCGGGTCTGGGCATTGGAGCGTTGCAGGGCCTGCATGTCGGTGTTCATCGTGACAAAGTGCACCTTCTTCAAGCCGCTTGCGATCATCCGGTTCACTGCGTTGCCGCCTGCACCGCCGACGCCGATGACCTTGATCACCGTGCTGCTCGCCTGCTCGTCCTGAACCATATCCTCTACTTCGAACATTCCAAAATCCATATGTGCTATCTCACCTCATGTCCTGCTAAAAGAGCGTCCTGAAGAATCCACGCAACAGCGGGGCGAACCGACTCTCCTTGCGTGACCGTCGTTTTGCATGCGAAAGTTTTGTTGGTGCACTCTCGCGGACCTTGCGGGCCTCGCTCTTGAGCAGGCCCAGCACCGTCGTGTAATCGGGGCTGATATATGAACGATCAAGGCCCCCGATCGCCTCGGGAAACCCCATCCGTGCAGGCAGTTGGAAGATCTCGCTGGCCAGTTCGGTGACGCCGCTGAGCAGCGAACCGCCGCCTACCAGCACCACCCCACCGCCGTAGGAGCCTGCCACACGTGCCTTCTCCAAGTCGCTCTTCAACCTGCTGAAGATTTCGGCCATGCGTGGCTCGATGACCTTGCTGAGCTCGCGTTTGGGCATCTTGATAGGGGGCAGGCCCCCGACCTGGGGGATGAGGACCATCTCATCGCTGCCCACCGAAGGCACATAGCTGTGCCCACTCTCCACCTTGATCAGCTCGGCGGTCGACCGAGCCTTGTTGAGGATATAGGCGATGTCGGCAGTGACCGCTTCACCGCCGAGGTTGACCCCGCCGGTGTAGATCGGCGCCCCCCGCCCATAGGCGATGAGGTCGGTGACCCCGCTGCCGATGTTGATGAGAATCGTGCCCATCTCCCGCTCCTCGGCCGAGAGCACCACCTCGCTGTCCGCCAAGCTCTGGAGTACCAGGCGCTGCACGCCAAGACCGGCGCGCTGGATGCACTTGCGCTGCAGCTGGGCAACTTGGGTGGAGGCGGTGACGATGAGGACTTTGCTCTCCAAACGGTGGGCGAGCATGTCGATGGGGTCCTTGACCCCGCTCTGTCCGTCGATCTGGAACTCCTGTACCAGCGTATGGAGGATTTCGCGGTCCTGGGGCAGTTCGAAGGCCCGGGCGACCTCGAGGCTTCGAAAGATATCCTCTCTCTTGATCTCCTGATCCTTACTGCTGATGCCCACAACGCCCGTGGATGGGAAGCCGATGATATGTTCACCGCCAATGCCGATGATCACCTCGTTTACTTCGGCCCCCGCCTGCAGCTCAGCCTCGTTGATGACCGTCTTGATGGTCTTCAGTGTCTGTTCGATGTTGATGATGGCGCCCTGGCGTACCCCTTCGCTGGGGTGCTCACAGACACCCTCGACCATCAACAGACCGTCGCGACTCACCGAACCGATCACCGCACGGGTCTTGGCCGATCCAATATCAAGGCCCATCAACATCTTCTCACCAGCCATCGTGCAACCCCCTTGTGGCAGACTACCTGCGCACCAAACCCTCACGATAGAGATCGTAGCGTTTGGCTTCCGAGCTGAGGAAGAAGAGCGAACGCTCCTGGTCGGCTTGGACCAAGGCAATCGCCGCTTGCACCCGTGCAGCCCCTACAGGCTCCCTGACCCAAATCTGGGCGTGCAGGGACGAGAGTTCCAACACCATCTTTCCAAAGCTGTTACTGCTATTATTATCGTATTTTACCCTTGTTATCAAGGAGCTTTCGCTGCCGAGTGAATGGGT
>JALOBD010000186.1 GCA_023228445.1 Sphaerochaeta sp.
ATCTGGTAGTCGATGCCTTCAATCGTATCGTAGGTGTGGTGGTGGCCCACCAAGAAGGAGACGCGCTCGATTGTGCGTTTGTCAAAGCCGATGGAGGTGAGCATCGCCTCGGCAAGGGGCGGGCCTTCGGTCTCCTGCAGATGGCCCGCTTGTGAGCCATATGTTTCGAGGCAGACCTTGATGCCGATGTCGTGGACGATGGCAGCCGCTTCAAGGGTCAACTGTGTCACCTCGTCAACCCCTTCAAGCAACCCAATCTGACGGGCGTAATTATGCACCTTGGCAAAGTGGGCGATGCGGCTCTTCGATGGACTGTCATAGGCGACCATGGCCTCAAAGAGGGTTGCAATTCTCTCCATCATGCCCTCCGCTTCCGGTCATTGCGCCCAAAGAGGTGGACGGGGATTTGTGGCTCAAGGGGGTGTGGGGTTCGTGCATGTTCAGTGCTGGCAAGCAGCGTATAGTGCTGGTTGGCCTTCACCGCCTCGATGAACTCCTCGATTGAGGAGAGGGGGTAGTCGAAGGCCATCCCGCGGGTATTGGGACCGACCTTGGACGCATCATGGATGTCGGTGCCGCTGGTCATCAAGAGACCGTAGTGCTCGGCGTACCGCCGTGCCCGTTGGTCGAAGGCCACGTCGTTGCCTCCATTGACCACCTCGACGCCGTGCACGGCGTAGGGGTGGAGGTGGATGGCCATGTTGTAGGAGCGCTCGCGGAAGGGGTGGGCCTGGATCATCAGGCCGCCTGATCGGTCGACCTCGTCAAAGAGTGTCCCTTGGTCCCACCCCATCACCTCTGGGGTATCGAGCAGCCACTCCTTGTCGAGGCCGTAGATGAGGTACTCGTCCTCGCCAAAGCACGCCTCAAAGCCGAAGAAGACTGAGAGGCCCTCCCGGTCGCCGAGGGCCTTGGCGTTCTCATAACCGCGACAAAACCGTTTGACTTGCTCATCCCACCTGAGGGAGGCGGGGATGTTGGTGTTGCCGTTGAAGAAGTGGTCGGTGACGATGATGCCGTGAAAGCCGGCATCACGGTAGGCGGGTATGTATTCGACTGCCCAGCTCTTGGCGCAGGCACTGGCTTCCAGGGTATGAAGGTGGGTCTCATAAGTATAGGTATGCATTGGGCTGAGTATACCAAATTCGGGTGGTTGTTGCCATGCGCTGAATATCGCCCGTGTCCACAACGAGCGTTGGTGGACACGGCGCGATGGGTATCAACGGCTCTGTATTAGCGTGAGCTTTGAGCATCCTACACCACCCGGGGATCCACATCCGCTGTGTAATCGATGTCAGGATACCCGAAGCCGTGGATCTGGTCGTACTCGGCGCGTACCCCCTCCAGGTCCCCCCCCGTGATGGGCTCACCCTCCCGTTGGAATCTCCATCGTGCTTCGACTTCGCGCTGGATATCGCTTCTCATCTCCCAGTCATCGACTCTCAGGCGCCCCTCTCCGTCGGTGGGGATGGGTCCATCGGCATAGAGGATCGTGGTGAAGAGGCGGTAGATCTGCTCGGTGCACTGTTCATGGAGATCCGCATCCTTCATGACGCGGTAGAGCAGGGCCATGTAGAGGGGCACGACGGGAATGACGGCGCTGGCCCGGGTGACGAGGGCCTTGTTCACCGAGACAAACGCCCGCCCGCCGATGGGAGCGAGGAGCCTGTCGAGCTCCTTGGCACTCGCTTCAAGGTGCTCCTTGGCCCGACCGATCGTTCCCTCACGGTAGACGGGGTAGGTGATGGCCGGTCCGATGTACGAATAGGCCACCGTCTTGCACCCTACAGCGAGCAAGTTGCGCTCACCAAGGTACTCAAGCCAGAGGATCCAATCCTCGCCGCCCATCACACGGACCGTCTCCTCGACCTGGGTCCCCTCAGCCGCCTCGATGGTCGCCTCGGTGACGATGTCACTTTCAAGGCCCACCGAGAGGGCGGTGAAGGGCTCACCGATGGGCTTGAGGACCGAGCGGTACGTCACTCCGGTCTTCGGGTCGACGCGCATCGGACTTGCCAGTGAGTAGACGACAAGATCCACCTGTCCAAGCTCTTCGGTGATGAGGTCAGCGGTCTGTTGCTTGATCGAGTCGCTGAACGCATCGCCGAAGAGGGAGAAGGCCGCTAAGCCCTCCCGCTCGGCAAGCTCTTCGAAGACCTTGGTGTTGTACCAGCCGGCTGTGGCCGTCCTCGTCTCACTTGGCTCGCGTTCAAAGCTCACGCTGATGGTGGCCGCGCCCCCTCCAAAGGCGGTGACGATGCGACTGGAGAGGCCGTAGCCGGTCGAGCCGCCGAGGATGAGGACCCGCTTGGGCAGCGTGAGGCCATCGGTTGTGGGGTAGCAGCGGTCCGTCGATTGCCTGGCGTGGGCTTTCACCCACCCCACCTGCTCCTCGACACTGCGCCTGCACCCGGCAGGGTGGGCGCTGAGGCTGACATTTCTCAAAATCTTTTGTGTAATGACCATACCGCCCCTACGCTTTGTTGTTCCCGACGATACACATCCACGACGCTTCGGCTGCGACACTCCCATCGACGGTGATGGTCCCCTTCTGGCGCAGCATCGCCTGGCTGACGCGGGTATTCTCCACCTCGATGATGGCCCGGTCGCCGGGGCGCACCTGGCTGCGGAACTTCGCCTTCTCGATGGTGGCCAGGACAAAGAACGCCCCGTGGGGGAGGATGCCTGCCTGACAGAGCCCGGCTCCGCCGGCCTGGGCCATCGTCTCGATCAGGATGACACCGGGGACCACCGGATAGCCGGGGAAGTGGCCGGCGAAGAAGAAGTGTTCATCGTCGAAGGTGCGCTCGGCCACGGTGTGGTGTTCATCCACCTCGACCAGCCGGTCCAGAAAGAGGAACGGGTCGCGGTGGGGCAAGAGTTCGTCGGGTCTCTCAAAGACTGTTTCCATCGATCTTACTCCTTGTACGCTTTGACCAAGAGCACACCGTTGTGCCCGCCAAAGCCCAGTGAATTACTCATAGCATACTCAATGTGTCCACTCAATCCCACCGTGGGCACGTAGTTGAGGTCACACTCGCTGTCCGCCTCCTCAAGGTTGATGGTGGGAGGATAGAACTGGTCGCGGATGGCCAGGAGGCAGACGATCGCCTCCACCGCCCCCGCAGCCCCGATGAGGTGGCTGGTCATCGACTTGGTCGAGGAGACCTTCAGGCGGTAGGCATGCTCGCCAAAGACGCGCTTGATGGCCTTTGTCTCCATCGGGTCGTTGACCGGTGTCGAAGTGCCGTGGGCGTTGATGTAGTCGACACTCTCGACCTCGATGCCGGCCATCTTCACCGCAGCTGCCATCGCCCGCGCCGCTCCATCCCCGTCAGGATCGGGAGCAGTGAGGTGGAAGGCGTCGCACGTCATGCTGTAGCCGACGACCTCACCGAGGATTGTCGCCCCCCGCGCTTTGGCATGGGTGAGCGACTCGAGGATGAGGATGCCCGCCCCCTCGCCCATGACAAAACCATCGCGGCTTGCATCGAAGGGACGGCTGGCACGGTGGGGGGTGTCATTGTACTTGGTGGAGAGGGCCTGTAGGCGGCAGAAGCCGGCGATGGCGAGGCGGGTGATGGCCGCCTCGGTGCCGCCTGTGACGGCCAGGTCCACCAGACCGAAGCGGATGGCCGAGAACGCCTCACCGATGGCATCGGTGCCGCTTGCGCACGCGGTGACGGTGGTATGTGCCGGTCCCTTGATGCCGAACTGGATGGCGATGTTGCCCGCCGCCTCGTTGGCGATGAGCTTGGGGATGGTCAGCGGGGCGACTCCTTGCACTCCCCGTTCAAAGAGCTTGGCCAGGTTCTCCTCGACGATCTCAAAGCCGCCGATGCCGTTGCCGATATAGACGCCACTGCGGTAGGGGTCCACCGTCTCCGGACTCAGTCCTGCTTGGTGGTACGCCTGGGCTGCTGCGTGGGCGGCATACTTGGTGAAGT
>JALOBD010000187.1 GCA_023228445.1 Sphaerochaeta sp.
GGCTCCTTTGCATCGGCAAGCTGTCTGAAGAGGCCTGCAGAGGCGTCTGCGTTGCAGGAGGTAAAGAGGAGCGTGAGGAGGGTGGTGATGATGAGTATGATGTAGAGTGTTCGCTTCATTGTGCTCTCTCCTATTGTCGGTAGGTGACACTGAAGGTGAGGGGGATGAAGCCGGCAAGCGCGTTGTCCTTCTTCAGTGCGTCGTTGTAGTTGAACTCGGGGATCAGCCAGAGACCGCTGGTGAGCCCGATGCCCCAGTGTTCTCCCGGATACCAAGTGAACCCCGCCTCGATGTTGGCATAGAGGGTCATCAGCTGGGCGTCCTTGTACTTGATGTAGGAGAAGCCCAGCCCTGCTGAGATGGGGATGTCCCACTTGCCCTGGAGCGGAAGGTAGGAGTACTTGGCGTAGAAGGGGACGGCGGTGAAGAGCTCTTTGTCGACGGCGAAGTTGAAGTTGTAGCCGATCTCACCCCCGATGGCCGTATAGGGGGTGTTGAAGACCTGGTAGCTGATACCCCCGTACCCGCCTACCAGCATCCCGGTCTTCCCTTCACCAAGACCTGCGACCAACTCCTTGGAATCGAGGAAGTAGGTGAATGTGGGGAAGGTCGTTCCGACCTTGAAACTGAAGAGTTGGTTGCCCTTGTCGTAGTGGGGAACTGCTGCAAAGAGTGTTGGTGCAAGCAGCAGGAGGGCGAGGATGATCGGGAGCGTTTTCTTCATTCTGTACCTCATCATAGCAAGAACACCCCGTCTGTGGTGTTGTTACACCATGATAGCCAAAAGAGGGGGCCGTGCATACCTCTTTGAGTATAGTGAGCGCGTGTGATGTTTGCAAACGACTTTGTTGCCACAAGGTCAAGTTTTAGGGTAGGGTATGGAAAGAAGGAAGTATGCCATGCAGGTGTTGAGAGGAAAGCCCGTAGCCGAACAAACCTATGTCGAATTGAGACAACGGTGTGCTCAATTCGTTGAAGAATATGGGTATGCCCCGTCGTTGGCGGTGGTGTTGGTCGGAAGCGACCCCGCCAGCCAAAGTTACGTGGCATCCAAGCAGAAGGCATGTGAAGATTTGGGGTTTTCCCATGTCGATCACTACTACGACGAGGATGTCGCCCAGGATGACCTGATCGCCTGTATCACGGCGCTCAACGAAGATCCTTCGGTGCATGGGATTCTGGTACAGCTTCCCCTGCCGCCCCACATCGATGAGAGCTCCATCATAGAGACGATTTCAGTTGAGAAGGATGTTGACGGCTTCCACCCCCAGAGTGTCGGCAACCTCTTGATCGGCAGACCCTGCTTCGTCAGCTGTACGCCGCTGGGGATTCTGCGTCTTCTGGACTACTACCACATCGATGTCAGTGGCAAGCACGTGGTGATCGTGGGGCGCAGCAACATCGTGGGAAAGCCGATGGCCAGCCTCCTGATCCAGAAGGGCCGTGATGCCACCGTCACCCTCTGCCACTCAAAGACCAGCGATTTGGCCTCCATCACCGGCCAGGCCGACATCCTCATCGCTGCCATTGGGCGAGCCAATTTCATCACCGCATCGATGGTGAGACAGGGGTGTGTGGTCATCGATGTGGGGATCAATCGAGTGGATGATGCGAGCCGGGTGCGTGGCTACCGGCTCGTCGGCGACGTCGACTATGAGAGCGTCGCACCCAAGAGCAGTGCCATCACGCCGGTGCCCGGAGGCGTCGGTGTGATGACCATAGCCATGTTGATGTACAACACCATGAGAGCGGCTGAACACCTTGCCGCAAAAGGACAGAGATGAAGAAGTACTGGCTGGAGACCTACGGGTGCCAGATGAATATTGCCGAGTCCAACGCATTGGAACTCCAGTTGAAGGGTGCGGGCATGGTGCCGGCATCGAGAGCTGACGAGGCCGACTGCGCCATTCTCAACACCTGCACGGTGCGCAAGAGCGCAGACAATCGTATCTGGGGGAGGCTGGGGGAGTTCTCCCGCATCAAACGGAGCCATCCGTTGACGTTGATCGTCACCGGTTGCATGGCCGAACGACTCCAGGAGGACCTCAAGGACGATGCGCCACAGGTCGACTACGTCATCGGCACCAATGACAAGCAGCGCATCGTCAACATCCTCACCAGCGCCGACGGGAAACTCGATGAGGTGAGCCAGGCGTACGAGTTTACCGAGAGCTACCACCAGGAGGGTGAGTTCAGCTCCTACCTCCCCATCATGAACGGGTGCAACAACTTCTGCTCCTACTGCATCGTCCCATATGTTCGCGGCAGGGAGGTCTCCCGTTCGGTAAACGACATCCTCGCAGAGCTCGCTTACCTTGACTCAAAGGGGGTCAGGGAGGTGACCCTCCTGGGCCAGAATGTGAACAGTTACCACTATATACAAGCCGATGGGACGGTGGTCACCTTCCCCGAGCTTCTCAGGCGGATTTGCAGAGTGGAGAACTCCATCAAGTGGATCCGCTTCGACAGCCCGCACCCAAAGGACTTCTCGCGCGACCTCATCACTGTCATCAGGGACGAGGTGAAGGTGGCCAAACACCTGCACATCCCGATGCAGAGCGGCTCGAGTCGCATTCTCGGCCTCATGAATCGCCGCTATGACCGAGAGCGCTTCATCTCCCTCATCGATGAGATCCGAAGTGAGATCCCGTCAGTCACCTTCGCCACCGATGTCATGGTCGGTTTTCCCACCGAAACGGAAGAAGAGTACCAAGAGACACTCTCGCTGCTCGACCACATGGGGTGCATCGAAGCGTTCATGTACTACTTCAATCCCCGTGAGGGCACCCGGGCTGAGAAGATGGACGGGCAGGTTGATGAGGCAGAGCGTGGGCGGAGGCTCAGCCAGCTCATCGACTTCCAGCACGCCATCTTCGCCCGTGAGAAAGAGAAGCGTATCACAGAGGTGGTCGAGGTGGTGGTGACCCAGGTCTCCAAACACGATGAGGCGATGATGTTGGGGAGAAGCGAGCACAACGAGATGATTGCCTTCCCCTGTGACCTTGCCCCGGGCTCCATCGTGACCGTCTCATTGAACGGTCTGAAGGGCAACACCTACACAGCTTCTATGGTACAATGAGGCCAGGAGGCCTCATATGGCACAGCCCGCTAGGGACTTTACAGAGAAACTCGAGATGGTGAAGTCGCTGCTCACCGCTTCCACGATGAGCGTCGCCTTCACGGGTGCCGGGGTATCGACGCTCAGCGGGATCCCCGACTTCAGAAGCTCAAAAGGTGTCTACTCCTCCAAGTGGCAGGGGTACGACGTGGAGGAGGTGCTCTCCATCTCCTTCTTCCGCAGGCGACCCGACCTCTTCTACCGCTGGGGCAATGAATTCATGTACCAGCTGGAGCAGAGCACCCCCTCCATCATCCACACCCTCTTGGCGGTGTTGGAAGAGAAGGGGTACCTCCACGGCCTCTTCACCCAGAACATCGACATGCTCCATACGAAAGCCGGCAGCAAGAAGTGTTGGGAGATCCACGGCAGTGCCAAGCACCACAGCTGCACCAATTGCAATGCCCACTACCCCTATGAGCAGATCGCCCCGATCGTCCGCAAGGGCGAGGTACCGCACTGCACCAAGTGCCAGGCGGTCATCAGGCCGGATATCGTCTTCTATGGCGAGAGCCTCGATGCCTCCGTCCTCACCCGGGCAGTGGAGATGTTCACAGCCTCGAAGCTCTGCATCGTCCTCGGCTCTTCGTTGGTCGTCCAACCGGCAGCCTCACTGCCCTCCTATGCACTCTCCCATGGAGCGAAATTGGTAATCGTCAATGCGCAGTCTACAACGTATGATAGTGCAGCCGCGGTGCGGTTCACCGACCTCGCCGAAGTGGGGGAGGCGTTGTTGCCCTGGGCAGAGGGGCTGAGAAAACGAACGGCACTGGTGCCCTCCCCTTGATGATGAGAGATGAAATGAGTATAGTG
>JALOBD010000189.1 GCA_023228445.1 Sphaerochaeta sp.
AAGTGTTTTCCCACATGGGAGTGGGAGGCCAGGTACCCGATGGTGACGTGTCGGTGGGCGCTGAGAAGGGCGACGAGCTGGGAGCCGGCATAGCCGGTTGCCCCGATGACCCCTGCTGTAATCATACCATCCTCCAATTGGATAAGATTGGTATAATTATACAGAAATTTCTATCTTTGCCTAGTATCTATGCATATAATTTCATAATTTCTGTATATTGAGGACTCTCTCAGCGACTATTCAGTTGCAAATCGTTCGATGAAACCAGTGGTATTTCCCATCACTGTCGTTTCTTGGCCACATGGCCGCTCACCAGCTTGAGCAGTATCTCATCGACCTCCAAGTCAGCACGGGTGTGCGTGGCATCGATCCTGGGGTGTTTCATGAGGTGGACGTACGCGGCGCTGATGATGGAGGCCGCCTCCACCGGTTCGACGATGCCGGTGTCGATGACCAAATCGAAGAGGGATGCATCGTCCTGGTTGCAGTGCAAATCGCTCTTGACAAAGGCGGTGCGTACCTCCTCTGCACGCTCGAGGATTCGCTTGCACTCCTTGTCGGTTGAACCATACTCACCCTGTTTGCGCATGAGGCGTACCGCAAGCGGAGCCTTGGTGCGTACGTTGAGGACATCGGTAAATCCTTGAAAGAGGCTGAAGCCACCGCGGCCGAGCAACACGACGTTGTCAACCTTGGCGAAGGCTCGCATCGCGGCGAGCAGGAAGTCGACGGTCAATGCCCGGTGCTCGTCGTACCGGTCCCAGAAGCTCGGCACCGTGTCGTATACCTCACCAAAGGCACTGAAGCCATACTCGTGCATGATGGCCTCGATATCCTCCTTTTCGATGACGACCAGGTCCAATCTCTTGGCAACCTCTTCAGCGATGAAGGTCCCACTGCTGCCGATTTGTCGGCTGATGGTAATGACACCCATATCCACCTCCTCCCCCTATCGTAGGGCGGCTGTTTAGTGCTGTCAATGAAAGGACCTAGAGGGTTTGCCAATCGAGGCCGATGACTTGCTCGATGAAGGTTTTCGCCAGGTGGGGGTCAAACTGGGTCCCGGAGAACTCCTTGATTTCGCGTGACGCTGCCTCCGATGTGATCGGCTCACGATACGGGCGGGGGGCGGTCATTGCATCAAAGGCGTCTGCGATGGCGATAATCCTCGACCCGAGCGGAATCTCTTCACCTGCGATCCCCTTGGGGTAGCCGGCGCCATCGTAGCGCTCATGGTGGTAGAGCACATGGTGGGCGAACCCGGCCATATCCTCGACCGCACTGAGCAGGCGATAGCCGATCTCACAATGGCGCCTCATCTGCTTCCACTCGTCGCCATCGAGCTGGTCCGCCTTGTTGAGAAGCGCTTCATCGATGCCGATCTTGCCGATGTCGTGCAGAAGCCCGACCAAACGAATCTCACTGGCCGTCTCTTTGCTCAATCCATGGGCGCGGGCAAGCTTCTCGCACAGCTCGGCGACTCTACGCGAGTGCAGCTCCTCGCGTCTATTCTTCTCATAGAGGGTGTTGATGATGGCGTAGACAGCCTTTCCACGCATGTTGGGGCTATCGACTACCTTGCGGCTGGCGAGATTCATTTCCGCCTCCTTGATGGCCTCGTTGAGGGTGTGTTCACTCCAATTGACTTCGCTGATGCCCCAGCTGATCGACGGGGCGACCGATCCCATGATGTCGATGATGGCAATCTCGGCGCTTGCCGCCGAAAGGCGTGCCTCCACCTCCACGAGCGCCTTGTCGAAGAAGAGGATGGCAAACTCATCACCTCCGACACGGCTGAGGTAGTCACCATCGGGTAAGTGGGACTCGAGGATCTCAGCAATCCGTTTGAGCAGGCGGTTTCCCTCATCGCGGCCGAAGGCCTCGTTGAGGAGCTTCAGGCCGTTGACATCGATGAAGGCGACGATCAGGCGGGCGCTGCGCTCCACCTCCAGCGCCTGCACTGAGATCTCGAAGTGCACCCGATTGTAGAGACCGGTCAACGCATCGTGGTCGCTTGCCCAAAGGATCTTCTGTTCGTAGTTCTTGCGGTCGGTGACGTCAACTGCCATACCCAGACTCTCGAGGTGGTCCATATCAACGGTGGCGAAGGTCGTAAGCGAGAGGTTGAGCCATACGACGCTGCCATCCTTGCGGATCAGGCGCTTGTCGAGGTTGAGCACACCCACCTCATCGGTGTGCAGGGTTTCGGTGGCTTCCTGACTCGCTACCATATCTGCTGGGTGGGTGAGCTCGTCCCAACGGCGTCCGATCATCTCTTCTCGCTGATATCCGAGCAAATCGAGGTAGCTTTGGTTGATGTTCATGATCTTCCCGCTCTCCAAATCGGTGAAGGACATGCCGATGGGAGCTTGCTCAAACATCGTCTTGAAGAGACGCTCGCTCTTCTCGGTCTCTATCTGGTCAGCAATCCGGTGAGCTTGGCTGAAGAGCAGCAGCGCCAAGAGGTAGGTGCCCAACGGATAGAGGATCAAAATGGGCAGGACCATGAGGCGAATCGCCTCACTGCGGTCACCTGAGGGGATGAGTAGCAGGGCAAGGAGCATCCCGATGTGGGTGACTACCCCCACCAGCACCAGCTCGACTGTTTTGACATGACCCCGCTCCATCGTCTTCTCAAAGCGTAGATGGTGCCAGATGATCCCGATGGCACAACTCATCGTGATCGTGGAGAGCCCGGTGAAGATGCCACTCCCTCCTTGGGTAAGGCGGTAGGTGATCATCATCGCTGCTCCGATGAGGGTAGGCTTTATACCGAAGACCATCCCTGAGACCACCAGCAGGATGGTGCGCGAATCGAAGAAGAGCCCGTCCTTGATGACCAGCGGATTGAGCATCACCAGAATCCCGGCGATCCCGATGAGCACACCCACCACCATCTGGTGGGAGGAGAGCCGTTTGAGGTGTTTGAAGGGGTAGAGGGCGAAAAAGATCGAGAGGGAGAGGAGCATCGCAATGTTATAGAGGATACTGAACATCAATATCTCCCGAAGAGCCGAACTTGGTTCTTGCCCGCTGCTTTCGCCATATAGAGCGCCTGGTCGGCTTCGGCGATGAGCTCGCTCTTAGCGTAATCGGCGCTGGAAAGAGCGGCGATACCGATGGAGACACGTACATCGAATGTGTAGTGCTGGTAGGAGAAGATATGGTCCTCTACCCGCCGACGGAGGTGCTCTGCAAGGTCGAAGGCCTCTGTGTCGTTGTAGCCGGTCAAGGCGATGACGAACTCGTCGCCACCGAAGCGGCTGACTGTCTGTTCACTCTGTACCAGGTAGGTGGCTATCTTGCCGAACTCCATGAGCACCGCATCCCCGGCAAGGTGGCCCCAACGATCATTGATGTGCTTGAAGTCGTCGATGTCACAGATCATGATATGTGCCGACCCCGACTCCTGCAGATGCAGGCGAACTCGTTCAAGAAAGTACCGGCGGTTGTAGAGGCCGGTGAGGGGATCTTCGTAGGAGAGCTCCTGCAGCTGTCGATGCAACTCCCTCCGTTCAGTGATATTGATGATCATGGCGGTGACGGCACGGTGGCCCATGAAGAGGGTCTTCAAGGGGTGCATCCTCGTCTCGAACCACTGCACCCCGCCGGGGCCGGACGATTCGGGGAGGATGACCTTGTCGGTATCCAACTGATAGTCGAAGGTGGAGAGGGTGTTGGTCTCAAGGGCTTGGTGCACATGCGCCATATAAAAGTCAGCAAACTCCTTGGGCATGAACTCATAGATGTTCTTCCCCTTCATCGGCTTGCCGTCATCGTACAGGCTTCGCTCGGTGCCACCGAAGACTTCGAGGTAGGTACCGTCTTCGGCGATGACGAAGAAGGGATCAGGGATGGTATTGAAGAGCGAGTACAGCAGCTCAGCCAAATTCTCCTGATGTATCATGCTCCCACTCTAGCACAAAC
>JALOBD010000188.1 GCA_023228445.1 Sphaerochaeta sp.
AAAGTGAAAGAAAAAAGAGGTGCCTCATGCATTTTGATATTTCGACCTTGATTCCTGCAGTCGCATCTTTGCTCTATGTGACATTTGTCGTCTTTGGCTTCCTCCAATACAAAAAGGACCGCTTCTACTGGTCCTTCCAGCTGTACATGATTTTTGTCGCCGTGTGGTCGTTCGGTTCGATGATGATGCACCTCAACAGCCCCATCATGACCCCGCTCTTCTGGAACCGCATCATGCTCGTGGGCCTGCTCTCCGTCCCGTATGGTCTCTGCTCGTTTGTCGTCGACATGCTCGCCATCCGCAACAAAGTCGTCAGGTGGGTCATCAGCCTCAGCTACCTGCTCATCATCCCGCTGATGTACCTCAACTTCTCCGGCTCGATCGTCAGTGATGCCGGCTTCGTCGACGGCGTCTTCTACTACCAGCTCGCCGATGGGTCGCTCTCAGCCTACTCGCTCAGCTACGTCTACCTCATCATCACGATCTTGCTCCTGCTCTTCGGTGCCGACTGGCGGCGCGACCGTCAGGCACGCAAGAACCTTACCCTCCCGCTCGTCGGTGTGCTGATCATGCTCATCGGCATCTTCATGAACGTCTTCCCCGCCTTGGGCAAGTACCCCATCGACATCTTTGCCGCTGCCATCAACGCGGTGTTGCTCTTCTACTCCATCTACAAGTACAAGTTCATCAACTACTCCAGGGCAGCCATCAGTGTCATCTACTCGACGATTCTCGTCGCGGTCGCTTCGCTGACCTATCTTGTGATCTTCCTGGTCATCCAGCGCTTCTCCACCCGTTTCAGGGCAGGGAATATCCTCGAGCTCTCCATCATCCTGGGCGTCGCCACCCTCATCATCGTCCACCCGCTGAGAAACCTCCTGCTCTACTTCATCGATATCGTGATCCTCCCTCGCCGCCACCCCTACCAACGGACGATCCGTGAGCTCAGCCGCCGGCTGACCACGATCGTCAACCTGAATGAGTTGGGCGAAGAGGTGGTAAAGAGCCTTGCTGCTGACATGAAGAGCGAGTGGGTGCTCTTTGTCGCCCGGCGCCGACGTGAGGACCTGCACTTCTTCCTCATCGCAGAGGAGAAGTGCCCCTCGTGTGTTGCAGTGGGGGCGATGGTGGAACTCTCCTTTCCAGAGGGGATTGGAGACCAACTCTCCACCGTCCACTGCTCGAAGAACGAGGATCCGTCGTGGACCATCAGTGCAGAGATCCCGCCGGTGGATGTCATCATCCCGCTCGCCTGCCGGGGTGAGGCGTGCGGCTACATCCTCATGGGCTACGACCATAGCAAGACGATGATCAGCGTCATCGAGCGCGAGGCGCTTGAGATCCTCGCCTCCCACTGTAGCCTGAGTTTGGAGAATGCCCTCTCCTTTGAGCGGCTGCGTGTCCAGGGAGAGGAGCTGGTGATGAGCAACAACAAGCTGGAGGCGATCTTCAACGGCATCGCCAGCCCGGTGTGCCTCATCGACAACAGCTACACAATCCAGGAGGCGAACAGTGCTGCCTTGAACTTCGTCGGCAAGGGGCGTGAAGCGCTCATCGGCACCAAGTGCTTTGAGTCGCTCTTCGCCCGCAATCGTCCCTGCGCCCACTGCCTTGGCCTTGAGTGCATCCACACCGGGGCGATGCAGGAGGAGGAGGTGGAGATTGGAGCCAGCTACCTCTCCTTCCAGTTCCACTCGGTACGGTCGGCCGATCGCAGTCGCCCCGTCTTCATCGAGATCATCGCCGACGTCACCGAGCACCGCCACCTGCAGCAGGAGCTGGTGCGCACCGAGAAGATGGCGGGTATCGGGACGCTGGCCAGCGGTATCGCCCATGAGTTGAACAACCCGCTTGCCGGGATCGTCGGGACTGCTGAGATCATGCTCGGTGATGAGGAAGATGAGAGGAGCAGGGAGTATCTCTCAGACATCCTCACCTACGCCAAGGGAGCGAGCAACGTCATCAAGGAGCTTGCGATCTACAGCCGCAAGGAGGATGGGCTCAAGAGTGAGCCGGTGGAGTTGGTGCCGACGCTGGAGTTCGCCCTGCGCCTCGCACAGCGCGGGGGCGATCACAGCGCCATCGAGGTGCGACGCAACTACCATGCCCTGCCGACCATCGAGGCGAATGAGGCACAGCTACAACAACTCTTCCTCAACCTCCTGGTCAACGCGCTGCAGGCGATGGAGGGTGAGGGGGTGCTCACCCTCACCTGCCTTGAGAAGGATGGATTTGCCCAGGTGAAGATCGCCGATACCGGCTACGGAATCCCTGAGGAGCACATCAACCAGATCTTCACCCCCTTCTTCACCACCAAGGAGCCTGGATCGGGCACGGGGTTGGGACTCTCCAACTGCTATACCATCATGGAGCGGATTGGCGGACGGATCAGGGTACAGAGCGAAGAAGGGCAGGGCAGCGAGTTCACCACCCTCTTTGCCTCCAACGAAGAGAAGCGTGGGGAGATCCGCTTCCACCTCGCCACCGAGAAGAGCGAGCTCGACGATGTCTTCTTCATCCAACGCAAGGTCCTCGTCGGTGAGAAGGGGTACCTCGATGAGTCGATTCACCGCAGTGAGGATGAGAAGGCCATCCACATCCTCGCCTTCAGGGGGTTGCAACCGGTTGGCACCGTCAGTTTGATGACCAGCGAGCACTTCTGGCCGTTGCCCATCTCATCGTCCTTTGACATCGCACCGATTTTGAAGACCGATCGGTGTGCTGAGATCATTCGCCTGGCGGTCCTGCCCGAGATGCGCAACACCAGTGCTTCCATCGGTCTGATCATCCTCGTCTTCCTCCTCTCCCGTGCCCTTGGGGTGAAGGAGCTGGTCATCGATATCTTCTCAGACGATGTGAAGACCATCCACCTCTACCGCAAATTCGGTTTCATCGAGGTGGGGACCTACCGCTCCCCCTCCGAGGTGACCGTCATGGCGCTTCTGGAGAAGTCGACCCTTGAGGTGAACCAGAGCCAGCTCAACCACTTTGTAAAACCGCTCTTCCGCCGTCTCAGGCCGCTCTTTGACTTCGGAGAGTACACCGAGGCAGTGCACCATGAGATGGACCGGATCCTCAGCGTGGCTGAGTAGGTGGGTGGGGGGCCACGGTCAATAAATGCAGGAAATCTCCAGGTCGAGGGTGTAGTCACCGAATTTAGAACCGAAGAGATTGAAGCCTCCGATGTACTTTGCATCATCCTTGTTACCAATGAGCAGGGTGACCGGAGCTCCCAGATCCAAGCCGAGATCTTGGACACAGAAAGAGGAGGTGATTTTCGAGTTGATGATGGTGTGTTCGCTGTCGATGGTGATGTCGCTCTTCCAATCCTCCTTGAAGTTCGGTGCCTCCGAACACCCTTCGAAGGTGATCATCAACTCCTTGGGAATCTCTTGATACTCCGGAGGCAAGGGGAATGTATACTCGAGCCAGCCGCTGGACGTCCACAACAGCTTTGCATTGATTCGCTCAGGAAGGAAGAAGTTGCTCGGAAGATCCTCAAACCCGATGATCTGGTGTTCATCGGCCAAGCCGCAGGTAGGAGTGACCATGCAGTCGGTGTAGGATCCGATGGGCAGGGAGAAGGTAGTCACTTGATTGATTGGAGGCCTTGCCTGAGAGCTTGATGTTCACATAGTCGTCCTCGCGGTTGCAGATCTTCATCGAACCGCGCTTGCCCGGTTGTTGCGTGGTCTGGGGAGAGATCGGGTCAGCGTACAACTACTCCATCCATTATGCCAATCGGATGTACCGGGGGTGAAGTGAAGTGGTCGTGCGCAACTACAACCACCTTTGTATCGTCGTCTGGACGCCGCTCAATGAGTCGTGGGGGATCCAGGAGGTGTTGACCAACCAGGAACAGCAAGCCCACTGCTGTGCCATGGTGTACCTGACAAAATCGTTGGACACGACACGGCCGGTCATCGA
>JALOBD010000190.1 GCA_023228445.1 Sphaerochaeta sp.
TGTAGCCTCCGTCCATGGACGGATGGGTGCTCATCCCCATCGGGGTGGGCACCCCCTTTTCTTCACCCAAGAGACGGGAGAGCGGTGAGTTTGCCAGGCACTGCAGCGACGAGACGCCCACACGGATGAGCTTCTCGACAAGGCGATCTGCGGCAGCCTGGGTGAGGGCGAACGCCTCCACCGCCTTGCTGTCGCTGACGAAGGCGTACGCGTCTTGGGTGCAGACCGTCTCATACCCGCTGGTTAAAAATCCCCACGCCGCCTCATCGCGGACCAGGTACCCCTGCTCTTCGTTGGCAGATCGGTAGATTCGATCCAATGTGCGCCAGTCGAAGCCGTGGGCCATCCGTTCGCCCCCGATCTGCCCCTCCAACGAGAAGGAGAGGAGGGAGCCGGTGGTATGGTACCCATGCCCTCCATAGAATTCCCGCACTGCAGGAAAGAGGGTGATGGGGTGGTCGTAGGCGGCGGCGGTATGCGCGAGCAACTGGCCCATGAGGCCACGGCGACGATAGCGCTCGTCGGTCGCCGCTCCCACAATGTAGGAGCAACGCCGCTCCCTGCCCCGCTGGACATAGGTGGCGGGCAGCGCATGGAGTGCACTTGCCAAGACGCCATCGACGCGGGCGATGAAGATGTCTTTTGCAGAGTAGCGAAGTGAGAAGAAGCGGTCGAGCCACTGGCGGTCTTCACTGAAGACATGAGCCCAGAGCTCGTACAGCTCGTCGCGCTCTGCGCCCTTGGACCGCCTCACCTCGGTCATGGCTTGGTCACCCGATACTTTTCGACCATCAGGTCGGGGCGGTACGACTCCTTGGCCTTGCGCAGGCCGGGAACGCCGGCATCCTCCTGGCGGTTGACGTACGTGACGTCGCTGAGGTACTGGGAGCAGAAGAGCTGGTTGATGACCGAGTAGATGCCGACGTAGGAGGTATCCCCCTTCTCGAAGTGCACGATGGCCATATCCTTGTCGATGATCTCGCCGACGGTGAAGGCGGTGAGGTGGTGGTCCACACAGACCAGCATCCCGACAAAACCCAGCTCGTCCCAGTTGTCGAAGGTCTTGCGCAGCGCCCGCAGCTCGTCCTGGATCTCCTTGGTGGTGCAATCCTGGGCATCGAGCCATGTGGTCGATGCCATCTTGTAGCACTCCTCACGCATCGCCTCGGTGGAGAGGTGGCGCACCGAATAGGTGTAGGCACGTTCGAATTGACTGATGTGGTTGCGCTTTGCCTGCAGCTTGCGCCCACCCAGCTTGATGAGCTTCTCACTCTTGTAGAGGTAGTCATCGAGGCTTCGGGTGTGCTCGATGGTATACCCCATCGCCTCAAGCACCTTCGCCTCCTCGGTGGGCACGCACTCCAGTTGAAAGCGCTGCCCGCTCTCATTGCAATGTGCCTCAAGCTCGGCCATGGCCGCCTTCAGATCATCGGTGACGGGAAGGAGGAAGCAGTCATCCTCCTCCAAGTGCATATATAAGGCGGTGTCACTCTTGGCAATGGTGAGGCCAACCGCTTCTTTCCATAAGACTGAGTAGGAGTAGTAGTATTGGTAGGCCAGGTAGCGACTGTCAGTGGGAAACAGGTGTTTGTCCTTGGTGGACGGTTCGTAGAATTTGAGCATGATACCTCGGATATATTCACATATACTCATATATTGATACGAAGTTTTCCCACCAGAGTCAAGTAAAGCCCTCTTCACAGATAACCATATTGCCCAATATGCACTTTGGCAAGGAAAAAGCGCACCATACATGAGATGAGCAACAAATGAGTGCTTGCCCTCACTGGGGACAACGGCAATGGCCAGCACAAGATGGCGCGACGCGAGCAATCTTGGCCGATTCTCTCTTGACGCTCATTTGCCCTTCAGTTACTATCCATAGCGTACAGAGAGTACAACAACACCATATCTTGTGCATGCAGGACAGGGAAGTTGGGTGCAACGCCCACGCGGTCCCGCCGCTGTAACGGGGAGGAGGTTGCCAGAACCACTGGAGTAATCCGGGAAGGGGCAACACTCCGTCGATCCTGAGCCAGAAGACCTCCCTGCATGAAAGCGTAGCCACGGAGCATGGCGAAGGCGCCCAAAGAATGTGCAATTCTTTGCCCCTCTCCGCGCTCGGCTACAAAGGAGAGCGCGATGCTTACCCATGTCATCAAGCGTGACGGGACGAGAGTCTTCTGCGATGGACAGAAGATCGCCGTCGCCGTCGAGAAAGCCGCCCGGGCGGCACATGAGGCGGTGGAGGTCGAGACGATCACCACGGCGGTGCTCATCGAAGCAGCACAGGGGGGGAGGAGCTCCATCACCGTCGAGGAGATCCAGGACCTCGTCGAAGCCACCCTGATGCGCGGCGGCTACACCGAGACTGCCAAGGCGTACATCCTCTACCGCGACAAGCGACGCACGGTGCGCGAGGGACAGGCCCTCATCGATGCCACCGTCGCCCTCTTCGACGACTACCTCGATGACCGCACCTGGATGATCCAGGAGAATGCCAACACGAAGAAGTCCATCAACGGGATGAACAACTACATCCGAGAGGCGTTCACCCGCCGCTACTGGCTCAGTGAAGTCTACCCCCCCGCCATCGCCGCTGCCCACCAGCAGGGGGATCTGCACATCCACGACCTGGGCTTCTACGGTGCCTACTGCTGTGGCTGGGACCTTGAGCAGCTCTTGACCATGGGCTTTGGGGGAGTGGAGGGCAAGGTCTCCTCCAGACCGGCCAAGCACCTGCGCTCCTTCCTCGGCCAGATCGTCAACGCCACCTTCACCACCCAGGGCGAGTGTGCCGGAGCTCAGGCGTGGTCCTCCTTCGATACCTACGCAGCTCCCTTCATCCGCGCCGACAAACTTGAGTACGCCTCGGTCAAGCAGGCGCTGCAGGAGTTTGTCTTCAACCTCAACGTCCCCACCCGAGTGGGCTTTCAGTGTCCCTTCAGCAACCTCACCCTCGACCTCGTCGTCCCCGAGCGGATGAGAGAGAAGCCGGTCATCATCGCCGGTGTTGCCCAGACTACCGTCTACGGCGACTACCAGAGGGAGATGGATATGTTCAACACCGCCTTCTGTGAGGTGATGGGTGAGGGCGATGCATCCGGGCGCGTCTTCACCTTCCCGATTCCGACGATCAACGTCACCAAAGAGTTTGATTGGGAGAGCCCGGTCGTCGGCTCCATCATGGCGATGACGGCCAAGTATGGCATCCCGTACTTCTCCAACTACGTCAACAGCGACTTGAATCCGGAGGATGCGCTCTCGATGTGTTGTCGCCTCCGCCTCGACACCACCGAGCTGCGCAAGCGCGGCGGCGGGCTCTTCGGCTCCAATCCACTGACTGGCTCGATCGGGGTGGTGACACTCAACCTTGCCCGCATCGGCTACCTTGCCAAGAGCGAAGTGGAGTTCCTCCAGCGCCTGGTTGTCCTCAGCGACCTGGCTGCTGAGAGCCTGGCGCTCAAGCGGGTGGTCATCGAACGGGAGACCGAGCGGGGGATGTACCCCTTCAGTGCGCGGTTTTTGACTCCCATCAAGGAGCGTGAAGGCGCCTACTGGGCCAACCACTTCTCCACCATCGGGGTGGTGGGGATGCACGAGGCGCTGGAGAACCTCTACGGTGGGAGTGCTGGGATCACCAGCGAGCGAGGGCAGGCCTTCGCCCTCAAAGTCCTTGAGGAGCTGCGCAATCACATCATCCGGTACCAGGACGAGTATGGCGTCTTCTTCAACCTCGAGGCCACCCCCGCCGAAGGGACGAGCCATCGCTTGGCCACACTTGACCGCGAACGCTACCCCCAGATCATCACCAGCGGGGTGGAGGTGCCGTACTACACCAACTCCACCCAGCTGCCGGTCGGCTACACCGACGACATCTTCGAGGCACTCGACCTCCAGGATGCGCTGCAGTGTGCCTACACC
>JALOBD010000191.1 GCA_023228445.1 Sphaerochaeta sp.
CTCTCTCATTCATCCGACGGTTCGATGCCGTCGGCTATCAACTTGTATTCGATGCTGTCGCTGAGGGCAAACCAGCTCGCCTCGATGATGTCCCGGCTCACCCCGATCGTCGACCAGGTGTTGATCCCGTCGGTCGACTCGATGAGCACCCGTACCTTGCTCGCCGTCGCCCCGGCGCTGTCGAGCACCCGCACCTTGTAGTCGGTGAGGTGGACGCTCTTCAGGCTCGGGTAGAACTGCTCCAGGACCTTGCGCAGCGCCTTGTCCAGCGCGTTGACCGGTCCCTCCCCCTCGGCTGCCGTGATGGCGCTCTCTCCGGCGACCTTCACCTTCACCACCACCGCGTGGCTGGCGTCGCTGAGCACGTCGACGTAGGGGCTTGAGCCGATGGTCTGGTAGTGGACCAGGCCAAAGTATGGGCGGTACATGTTCAGGTGTCGGCGGATGACCAGATCGAAGGAGGACTCGGCCCCCTCGAACTGATACCCCTCAGCCTCCAGGCGCTTGAGTTCGTCCATCAAGCTGATGGTCACCGGATCATCCTTGTCGAGGTGCGGGGCGACGCGGGCGATGCGACGCAGCATCAAGGCGCGTCCGGCGACCTCACTCATCAAGAGCCGCCGCTCATTACCCACCGCAATCGGGTCGATGTGCTCAAAGGAGTGGGGGTTCTTCTGCACCCCATCGATGTGCATCCCCCCCTTGTGGGCAAAGGCACTGCGCCCGATGAACGGCGTGCGGCCGCTGATGCGGACATTGCTGATCTCAGCAACCTTGCGGCTGACCCGCGTCAGCTGTTCCAACCCCTCTCCGTTGAGACACTGCCGTCCCATCTTCAGCTCCAGGATGGGGATGATGGCGCTGAGGTTGGCGTTGCCGCACCGCTCGCCGAAGCCAAGCAGCGTGCCCTGCACCTGGGTGGCGCCCCCCTCCACCGCCGCGATGGAGGAGGCGACCCCGCAGCCGATGTCGTCGTGGGCGTGCACCCCGATCTCGACATCGGGAAAGAGGCGCCTGGTCTCTTTGGTGATCTCTTTTACCCGGGAGGGGAGCATCCCGCCGCGCGTCTCACAGAGGACGAGGGACGTCGCCCCACCCCGCAGCGCAGCACGCAGCGTCTCTGCTGCGTAGTCGGCATTCGCCTCATAGCCATCGTAGTAGTGCTCGGCGTCGAAGAAGACGGTGCTGCCACCCTCGACGATGAAGCGCACCGAATCTTCGATCATCGCCAGGTTCTCCTCCAGCGTGGTGCGGATGATGTCGGTGACGTGGAAGTCCCAGCTCTTGCCAAAGATCGTGACGACGCTCGTCTTGGCACCGGCAAGACTCTGCAGGTTCACATCCTCGCTGGCCTTGATGTGCTTGCGCCTCGTCGAGCCGAACGCGACGATGGTGGCGTGCTCAAGCGCAAGCTCCTTTGCCTTCTCGAAGAACTCCAGGTCCTTTGGATTCGAGCCGGGGTTGCCCGCCTCGATGTAGGAGACACCGAGGGCATCGAGGGCTTGGACGATCTTCAGCTTGTCGGAGACCGAGAAGCTGATGCCCTCACCTTGGCTGCCGTCACGCAGCGTTGAATCAAAGATCGAGACCTTATGCATCGCGTCCCTCCTTCTTCTTGTCGGAGTGGGAGCTGAGCATGTCGTTGGCGAAGTTGGGCGCTGTGGTGGGCTTCAAGGAGCCGTGGCGGGAGAGGGATGCCTCATCGAGCATCCGGTTCACCGCCGCCAGGCAGGAGAGGATCGACGCCTCGATGATGTCGGTGGAGACGCCCCGGCCACGATAGATGCCCTGTCCGTCGCTGATCTTCACAAAGACCTCTCCCAGTGCATCGCGGTGTTCGGTGACCGCCTGCAGGGTATAGTCCTCCAAACTGAAGGGGTGGCGGATGATCTTCTCCACCGCTCTGAGGCTTGCATAGACCGGCCCGGTCCCCCGGGCGACCTCCTGGTACTTCTTATCCCCCTTCCTCAGCGTGACGCAGGCGGTGGAGGTCATCAGGTTGCCGCTGTTGACGACGAAGTTGTCCAGCTCCCAGACCACCGGCGACGATTGGGCGGAGGACTCCACCAACGCCATGAGGTCGCGGTCGCCCACCGTCTTCTTGCGGTCGGCGAGGTTCTTGAACTCACCAAAGAGGCTCTTCACCTCCTCTGCAGGGAGGGTATAGCCCAGTTCGACGAGCCGCTTCTCAAAGGCGTGCATGCCGCTGTGCTTGCCCAGCACAAAGCTGGTGGTCAGCACCCCCACGCTCTCGGGGGTCATGATCTCGTAGGTGAGGCTGTTGGCCATCATGCCGTGTTGGTGGATGCCGCTCTCATGGGCAAAGGCGTTGGCCCCGACGATCGCCTTGCTCGGGTTGGCTTTGATCCCGGTGATCTGGCCCAAGAGGCGGGCGCTCTTGCTGATCTCCTCGGTCTTCAAGCCGTAGGTGAAGGGCAACTCGTCGCTGCGGGTACGGATGGCCATCGCCACCTCCTCGATGGCGGCGTTACCGGCCCGCTCACCGATGCCACAGAGGGTACCCTCGATCTGCCGCGCCCCGGCCTGGAGGCCGGCAAGGCTGTTGGCCACCGCCAGACCCAGGTCATTGTGGCAGTGCACGGCGATGATAGCCTTTCCGATGTTGGGTACCTTCTCCATCACCGTGGCCACCATCCGCGTCATATCCTCGGGGATGGCGTAGCCGACGGTATCGGGCAGGTTCACCACACTCGCCCCCGCCTTGATGACCGCCTCCACCACCGTGCAGAGGAAGTCCAGGTCGGTTCGCGTCGCATCCTCGGCGCTGAACTCCACTTCACCGCAGAGGTTGCGCGCGTATGCGACCATCGCGACGGCCTGCTCGAGGGCCTGCTGCCGACTCATCTTCAGCTTGTAGTGCAAGTGGAGGTCGCTGGTGGCCAAAAAGGTATGGATCCGGGGCCGTTTGGCTCCTTTCACCGCCTCCCAGGCAGCGTCGATGTCCTTCTTCAGTGCCCGTGAGAGGCTGGCCACCGTCGTCTCCTTCAACTCTCCGGCGATGGCCTGTACGCTGGCAAAGTCCCCGGGGGATGCAATGGCAAAGCCAGCCTCCAGGACATCGACGCCGAGGGCTTCGAGCTGTAGGGCCAGGCGGATCTTCTCATCGAGGTTCATCGAGTAGCCCGGTGCCTGCTCGCCGTCGCGCAGCGTGGTGTCAAAGATGTAGATTCTGTCAGTGTCCATGGTCATCCTCCAAATTCAAAGCTCAGCGCTTGAGAAAGCTCATCAGGGCCCGCAGCCGGGCACCGGTCCTCTCGAGGAGGCTCTCGCTCTCGATGCGCTTGCGTGCATTGTAGTACGGGCGGCCCACCTGGTTCTCCAAGAGCCACGTGCGGGCGAAGGTCCCCTCCTGGATCTCGGTGAGGATCCTCCTCATCTCGGCCTTCGTCTCATCGGTGATGATCCGAGCGCCGGTGACGTAGTCGCCGTACTCAGCCGTATCACTGATGGAGTAGCGCATGTAGGAGAGGCCGCCCTGAAAGATCAGATCGACGATGAGCTTCATCTCGTGGCAGCACTCAAAGTACGCCATCTCCGGCTGGTAGCCAGCCTCGACGAGGGTGTCGAAGCCCGCCTTGATGAGGGCGGTCACCCCGCCACAGAGGACAGCCTGCTCACCGAAGAGGTCGGTCTCCGTCTCCTCCTTGAAGCTCGTCTCAAAGATCCCGGCCCGTCCTGCGCCCAGGCCCTTGGCATAGGCGAGGGCGATCTGTTTGCTATCAAGCGAGGGGTCCTGGTGGACGGCGATGAGGGAGGGCACGCCCTTGCCTTCAACGAACTGGCTGCGCACCGTGTGGCCGGGCCCCTTGGGAGCGATCATGATGACGTTCACATCGCTGGGAGGGGCGATCTGGCCGAAGTGGATGTTGAAGCCGTGGGCGAAGGCGAGGTAGGCGCCGC
>JALOBD010000192.1 GCA_023228445.1 Sphaerochaeta sp.
GTGGTCGTTGACTTCTGGGCAGCATGGTGTGGCCCGTGCCGGATGCAGGCACAGATTCTCGATCAGCTTGAGAAGGAGTTCAACACCGACGAGCTGAAGATCGCAAAGGTCAACGTCGATGAAGAGGGCGAGCTCGCCATGACCTTCGGCGTGCAGTCGATTCCCACCCTGCTCTTCTACAAGGATGGCAAGGTCGTCGACAAGGCAATCGGTGTGCGTGACGCAGCCACAATCAAGAAGTCGTTGGGTCTCTGAGCGAACCCACCATATATCATAGAGGGCCCGCAGTAGGTGCGGGCTTCTTTGTGTGCAAATGTTTCTTCTTATAGAAACTTTTTTCAAAAAACGCTTGACATCGTGTTTCTACAAACAGTAACATCAAAACCCAAGGAGAACCATACCATGCACAACCCACTCACCAAAGAGATCGACACGACGAACGCGCCGGACAAGAACGGACGCTTCGGTGAATTCGGTGGATCGTATATCCCCCCCGAGCTCCAGACCGTCATGGACGACGTGACGCGCGCCTACGAAAAGATCGTCCAAGACCCGGTCTTCCTGGCCGAGCTCAGCGATTTGCTCACCCACTACGTGGGGCGTCCCTCGCCGATCTACCACGCCAAGCGCCTGAGCGAGGCGGTGGGTGGGGCACAGATCTACCTCAAGCGTGAGGACCTCAACCACACCGGCGCACATAAGATCAACCACTGCATCGGGGAGGTACTGCTCGCCAAGCAGATGGGCAAGAAGAAGGTCATCGCTGAGACCGGTGCCGGCCAGCATGGTGTGGCCTTGGCCACTGCCGCCGCGCTGCTCGGCTTGGAGTGCGACATCTACATGGGGGAGGTGGACATCAAGAAGGAGGCGCCGAACGTAAGCCGGATGAAGATCCTCGGCGCCACCGTCATCGGTGTCGATCGCGGTACCAAAACCCTCAAGGATGCTGTCGATGCCGCCTTCGAGGCGTACCTCAAAGACCCGATCGACCAGATCTACTGCATCGGCTCGGTGGTGGGTCCCCACCCCTTCCCGATGATGGTCCGCGACTTTCAGAGCGTCGTCGGCCTGGAGGCGCGGCGCCAGATCCAGGAGATGACCGGCAACCTGCCACAGGCAGTCGTCGCCTGCGTAGGCGGTGGCTCCAACGCGATGGGAATCTTCAGCGCTTTCCTCAAAGATGAGGAAGTAGCCCTCTATGGCGTCGAGCCGGCGGGCAAGGGCCTCGATACCCCGCTGCATGCGGCGACCGTCACCAAGGGAACAGTGGGCATCCTCCATGGCTTCAAGAGCCTGCTGCTCCAGGATGAGAGCGGCGAAGCGTTGCCCGTCTACTCCATTGCCAGCGGTCTGGACTACCCGGGGGTTGGGCCCCAGCACAGCTACCTGCACACCATCGGACGGGTGAACTACGAGAGTGCCACCGACCGCGAGGCGGTGGAGGCCTTCTATGGCCTCTCCCGGATGGAGGGCATCATCCCCGCCCTTGAGTCCAGCCATGCAGTGGCGTACGCCATCAAAATGGCGCAAAAGATGGATAAGAATGGAGTGATCCTCGTCAACCTCTCAGGACGCGGGGACAAGGACATCGACTACGTGCTGGAGCACTATCCGCTGGTCGACTACGAGGTACGTCACGACAATGGAAACGGTTTTCGAGACTTTTTGGCCAATATCAAGGAGCAGTGAGCACCAACGACACTCAACCAACCAAGGCCCCACCGAAGTGGGGCCTTGTGCTGCCTACAAGCGTCCTATAACCCTACCTGTACCGCCACGGTAGGTCCTACCAGCAGTGTGGGGGCGTGGGGGTTCCCCTTCACCAATTTGCTCGTGATCCAAGGGCCCAGAAAGCCCAAAGCCGAGCCGACGGCCGCCCCGGCCAGGACATCGGTGAGGTGGTGGCTGCCGCCGACAACGCGGAGAATCGCCGTTGCTGAAGCCAGCGCCCAGGTGGTGGCGCTGGTAATTCTCACCGCCGTGGAATCGGGGTAGAAGAGCGATCCCATCGTCTGCAGGTAGGTCGCACTGGCAAAGGACATGAGTGTATGCCCGCTGGGAAAGGAGTCATGGTCCTCATCATGAGATTCGGGGCGTGGGCTTTGTCCAACATACGGACGATCTCGGTCGATGGTGTACTTGAGCAGGGTCCGCGTTCCATACGAGACGGCCATCGTCGCCCCCCAGCTGGCAGCGATGGTGAGGTACTGGGAGGATGGGGCTTCGACAAAGAGGATTGCCGGCACAGCCAAGGAGAGGGCGCTGGTGATGTCTCCTGCAGTATCGAGGGCACGGCTGTAGGGGAAGGAGGCCGAAAAGGCTGGGATGGCGAGAGCGACCAACACGATAATACCAATCAATTTCCTATGCATCCTCGCCTCCCCACTCCTCCAGCGCCAGCCGGATCTCGTATGCACTGAAGCCGATTTTCTGCAAGGCGTAGCGGATATTCTGCTCCCCTACCTTGGCTATTGTACCCTGATAGGCCCGCCTGACATAGAGTGCCGTCATCTCCTCGGTGTAGAGCTCGTCCAACGCCCGTTGGGCATCACCATGGTTGACCTGCTTTGCAGAGAGGCGGCGTGCCATCATGGCGCGCCCCTCAACCTTGCGCCTGAGGCGCCCCTCGATGAAGAGGCGGGCGTACCGATACTCGCTGAGCAGATTCTCAGCAATGAGCTGGTCGAGTACCACAACGATTGTCCGTTGCTCGAAGCGTTTCTTGAGAAGTTTTTGGACCAGCTCGAAACGGGTATGCTCACGCATTGCGAGGTAGCGGAGCCCCTGGACCTTGCACTCATGCTGGCGTTGCAGCTCCCTCAGTTCATGGTACTCCGCTTCGGTGAGTTCCTGGCCGAGGTGCAGGGCGAGCCGCACAAAGAGCTCGCGACTCACAATAAAGGGGAAAGCCCCCGCGCAAGAGACTTCAAATCCCTTGGAAGGAGCTTCCCTCTCGATTCTCGCAAAGGCCATTTAGCGCTTGGAGAACTGGAACTTACGGCGGGCGCCGGGCTGGCCGTACTTCTGGCGCTCGACCATCCTCGGGTCGCGGGTCATGAAGCCGGCGGCTCTGAGGGCGGGGCGATATGCCTCATCGTGGGCGACAAGGGCGCGGGCGATGCCATGGCGACAGGCGCCTGCCTGGCCGGTGGTCCCACCACCCTTGACGTTGATCAGGATATCGTACTTCTCTGCAGTCTCGGTGGTCACCAACGGCTGCTTGACGATGAACTCGAGCATCGGGTTACCGAAGTACGTGTCCAAGGTCCTGCCATTGATCACAATCTTGCCCTCTCCCTCTCTGAGGTAGACACGGGCAACGGAGGTCTTGCGTCTTCCAACGCCATGACCGAGGTTTTCAACTTTCTTTGCTTCTTTCTTTGCCATCTTCTCTATCCTACCTTAGATTTCAACCGTGATGGGCTGCTGGGCCTGCTGGCGGTGTTCACTGCCGGCGTAGACCTTCATTTTGGTGAACATCTTGCGCCCCAGCGGGCCACGAGGCAACATCCCCTTGACCGCATGCTCCATCGGAAAGACGGGGTTACGCTTGAGCATCTGCTCATAGGAGAACTTGCGCAGTCCACCCGGGTAGCCGCTATGGCGGTAGTACATCTTGTCGGTCCGTTTCTTGCCGGTGAGGTTGGCCTTCTCGGCGTTGATGATGATCACATAGTCACCCATGTCCTGGTGGGGAGTGTAGTAGCTCTTGTTCTTCCCCCTGAGGATGCGTGCTGCGGCAACGGCGACCTTGCCCAGCTCCTTTCCCTCTGCATCAATCAGATACCACTTCTTCTCGAGCGTCAGTGGTTTTACAAAAATTGTCTTCATCTACTCATCCTGTCCTGCAAGGTGCTGCCTTGCGTGTGTTTTGTCCATCCTGGTTCGACCAGGACGTATGTTCAGGC
>JALOBD010000193.1 GCA_023228445.1 Sphaerochaeta sp.
ATCTGCTTTGGTCTTGATATCAAGAAGATGGACCGCAAGACCATCGAGCACCGGCTTGAGAAGACCGTATCATACCTGGACATCGGTGAGTTGGTGAACCGCTTCCCATCCCAGCTGTCGGGGGGACAGCAACAGCGTGTTGCGCTTGCCCGTGCCCTGGTCATGGAACCGGAGGTCCTGCTGCTCGATGAACCGCTATCGAACCTCGATGCAAAGCTCAGGCTGGTCATCCGTGCTGAACTGCGGGCCCTGCAGCAGAAGCTCGGCATCACCACCATCTATGTAACGCATGACCAAGGAGAAGCGCTGGCCCTCTCCGATCGCATTGCGGTGATGAACCAGGGCAGGATCCTGCAGTACGGTTCATCGCAGGACGTCTATTTCTACCCGGAGGATGAATTCACCGCCAAGTTCATCGGCATGTCCAACCTCCTTGAGGGGGAGTTCCACCCCGACTCCAAGCTCTTCATCACCGCAGATGGGTCGGGGGAGCGGATTGCCGTCGCACGGGAGTATGGGCCGGGCAAGGGGAGGCTCTGTATCAGACCTGAGATGATCGCAATCATGGACCGGAACGACGGAAGGGAGAACATCTTCAAGGGGAGGGTGGTGAACTACATCTTCGAAGGGGCCTACGCCCGGTATTGGATCGAGGCGTTCTCCACCACGATCATCGCCGATCAGTTCAACCCTGAGTATAGGAGGATCCTCACCGGTGACGTCTGGGTATACCTCGACCCTGCGAAGGTTCATATCCTGCACATCGAGCCGTGAGAGAGGGGATAGCCATGTTGGAGAGTGTGACGATTCTTGGAACTGGAACCATCATCCCCGTTGCCGGGCGCAAGTGTGCAGGGTATCTGCTCAACAACAGCGGATCCTTGATCCTGCTCGACTGCGGCCCTGGTGTGCTCTGCCAGCTCGCCGACCTTGGAATCGACTACTCCAAGCTCAATACCATCATGGTCACCCACTTCCACAGCGACCACATCTCAGACCTCTTCTCCGTGATCATCTCGCTGACGATTCGAATCGGCACCGCTCTCGACCTGACCGTCATCGGGCCGTCGGGTCTCGCCTCGATCCTGCTGGAGGCCAAGCGCTTCTTATACCCCAACCAGAGCGACTACCGCCCCGATCTGTTGGTCATTCGGGAAGTGGGGCCGGGAACATTCCCGCTCCAGGATCTGCATATCCACAGCGAGAGAACGATGCACACCGCAGAAAGCCTCTGTTACCGCATCGAGGATACAGCCGGGAGGGTGCTCTTCTATAGCGGCGATACTGATTACGAAGATCAGGTCGTCCGCTTGGGCACTCGGGCAGACATCTCAATCCTGGAGTGCTCCCACAGCGACCGGTTCCCCGATCAATCGGGCCATATGACCTGGTCGAAAGCCAAGCGCTTCTATGACGATACAAGACCGCACCAGCTCGTGCTCACCCACTTCTATGAGGATTTTCTTGCTGAGGGAATCCACACCAAGCCGGTAAGGGGGAGGAGCATCGCATTTGCCAATGACAAGGATGTCTTTTGGTTTACTCCCCCCCCGAACGCGTAGCCGGCTTCTCCGTTGATATGCCAAGGGGATGCACACTGGAAACAGATGCACATTCTGTCAATCGACAGCAGAGTATGGTACAGTCCAGCGTGCACCCCCAACCGAGACAAGAGAAACCGTGCTTCACCCCTCCAATACCCGCCAGCTCTGCGTGATCTGCTCACTCAGGGATTCACTGTCCAGGTGAGCCACATCGAGGGAGAAGCACTCATATGAGCACCACCCGTCCCAGCCTGTGGCAAAGAGCGCGTCGAGCTGTTGCTTGTTGCCCATGATATCAGCTCTCGTTACCAGGATTCGATCATCATCGGTGATCGCAGAGCGTGGTTTATCAACCGTTACCCCCGAGATATGAGCCAAGGCCGTCATATCAGGGAAGAGCTCCTCCTCTTCGGCGAGGTAGTGGTGGAAGGTGTCGTGGACCAGCGCAAACGGGGTGCGGTCGGCCGCAGCCTCGATGGCTGCGACCGCGTCACGCTTGTAGCGCAGGCTGCAGAAGCTGAAACCGAGGGGCTCGATGTACCCCTTGACTCCTGCGTCGATGAATACCGGGGCGTATGCGTCGAGGGCCCGGATGGTGTCCTCCATGCGTTGTTCGAATGAGCGTGCCTCATCCCGGTCGTTGACCGGGCACAGGACCACCGCCTCGATGCCTGCTTGTGCTGCCAGCGCGACGAGCGCCCTCAGCTCTTCCACCCGTGCCGGGATTGCCTGTGCCACATCATTGAAGCGCTGCAGTGCATTGATCGTGATGATGCTCAGACCAAGGTCAGTGCACCATCGGCGCACCAGCGATGGATCTTCGCCATCGAGGATACGCCCGCCGTCGAGGTCGTTGCGTACCTCCACACCACCGAAGTCCATCTCCTTCGCCCTCTTCAAGAACTCCTGCAAGCCGGGTTTCGGCATAGTGATACGGTTCAGCGCTCGTTTCATGGTGGCCTCCATATGATTTCTGTGATGGTTATGCATACGCTTGCATACACTTGGATTGTACGGTGCTTTCTCCAATCTGTAAAGAAAATTTCGCTATGGTTCCATCAAATTCTCGTGTTGACACCTCCTATGAAAGGCCGTACATTGAGTGCATACGGTTGCGGAGGTATCGGATGGCTTTGACGACGAAGGACATTGCCCTATTGGCAGGAGTCTCGCAGTCGACGGTCTCCCGAAGTCTGAACAACAGCCCGCTCATCTCCGTCGAGACGAGGAGGAGGGTGTTGCAGATTGCCGAGGAACAAGGCTTCGAGTTCAATGCGAATGCACGGGGACTGAGCACCAACAGGACCAATACCATCGGGGTCATCTACCCCGACGACTACCTCGACCACGATGTAAGCCTCTACCTCGGCTCGCTGCTCACCCAATTGCGCAAGATCCTTGAGCAGTGGGACCTCGATCTCATCGTCTCCTTCAAGGAGAACCGAAAGACCGGCATCGACTCCATCAAGCGGTTGGTGATGCGCAAGAAGGTCGACGGTTTGATCATCGTGCACTCCCAGAGCGACACCAGCACCCTTGAATTCTTGGAGAAGAGCGATATCCCGTTCGTGTTCCTCCACTTCTACCACAACTCGGGGAAGGTCGAGGGCATCAACCAGGTGTACACCGACCACTTCACCGGTGGGTACCTGGGCACCGAACACCTCATCAAGCTCGGACACAGGCGGATCCTCTGTGTCTCTGCAGATGCAGAAGGGGAGTATGCCCAACGCAGGCGGGGGTATCAGGCTGCTCTTGAACACCATAAGATCGCCTGGGACCCGGCCTTAGTGCTATTCGGGGACCGGACATTCCAATCGGGATACAATCTGGTCCTTGCCCATGGCGACCTCTTCGATTCAGTGACGGCGACGTTCGTGCATACCGATACCATGGCGCTCGGGGTCATGGAGGCGTTGAAGGCGACGGGGAAACGGATCCCCCAAGACATCGCGGTGGTCGGCTACGACGATGTGGAGTTGACTGCATATTTTCAACCACGCCTGACCACCGTGCATCAACCAAGGGAGGAGCTTGCCACCCTTGCCTGCGAACGGTTGGTGCAGCTGCTCTCCGCCAAGCGGAGCCTGCGAGGAAAGCAGATCAAGGTACAGCCCACGCTTGTAGTCCGACAAAGCTGCGGGGCACATCTCGCCTGAATGGCAAAACAAGGGCTGCCTTGGGCCGGGGCTGTGATATCTCTCAGGCCCAGGCGCAAAATTACAATCTTTGATTTTTTGTTGCAATATAAGGCCAAGTATCCTAAAATTGACCTACGTTAGGTTGATGCATGGATAAAATTGTCAAACAGCACATAAAAGAGTACGGACAGGCGCCATCG
>JALOBD010000012.1 GCA_023228445.1 Sphaerochaeta sp.
ATACAGATGCAGGCCGACTACAAAACATGGGAAGGTGGGACATATTCGAGGGGCACCTTCAACTTTTTCATCGTGTCGGTCGCCTATCCAAATGGCCGCGGAGGAACTCCGGTCATCGATACCCCCTATGGGGATAAGTGGCCGATGTTGGGGGCGAATACCGGTATCACGGTCAATACCAGTCCCTTTTATGTCGATTTGTACCTTTTGAATGGCAACCCGGGTGTAACCTACAACCCAGCAGCGGTGGTGACGGAACACCCGCTGGCCTCGTTAATCCGATTCGAGAGTCCCATCACCTTCGTCGACCCCTTCAACCCGTTCTTTACCATCGGAGTCGGCTCAAGTTCATCCAATGGAGTCTATAACTATGCCACCGGGGCCGGTGGCTCGCTCTCCAACCCGAACAACGGCTCGTACGTCCCCATCGACGGGGTCAGCGGGGCCAACAGCACCCCGCTCGTCGACACCGGGGGCTTTACCGGCAGCGAGGGGAACGATGATGGCTTTTGGTATGGTGAAGATATTCCGTTGCCGCTGAACTTCCTCTTCTCGTTTCTGGACAACACGGTCTCATTCACCCTCAGCGAGGCGTATGGTAACAGTCGAAAGACCATCAACTCCGCGCGCATGGAGGTGCAGAATGGGCAGAACGGGACAACCTATGCCCAGAACCTCACCTTCACCGACTCGACCAACGCCGCTTCTTTCCAGCTCAGTCCGACCACCGGCGATGGATTGCCGATCGACTTCAAGCTCTTCTTCGGGACCACCGAGATCACCAAGGGCAGCGCCTTCAGTTGGAGTGGGTTGACCAATGGGATGAATACCAAGGACCTTCGCGTCGGAGCCATCAACTCGAGTCTCGTTGAGCAACGCGTCGGCGGAGCCTACAAGGACACCATCACGGTCAACATCACCGCAGGTCCCTAGCCGATCTTCTTCTCCAGCCGCTCTCTCAGCAGCCGTAGCTTATCCACCATCTCGTCACCGGTCAGCTGCTTGGCTGGATCCTCCTCATCAAAGAGCTCTTTGGGCATCTCTTGGAGGAAGCGGGAGGGAAGGGAGGGGGTCTCGACGTGGTTCCTGCGCCGATTCTCGCACGATGAGAGGATCAAAGCACGTTTGGCCCGGGTGATGGCCACGTAGAAGAGGCGCCGCTCCTCGTCGATGTTGGCAGGATCGTCCTCGATGGCCCGGGCGTGGGGGATGAAACGGTCCTCGACGCCGGCGACGAAGACAGTATCGAACTCAAGCCCCTTTGCGCTGTGGATGGTCATCAGGGCGACCTTGCCTCCATCCGCCTCCGCCTCGCTCTCCTTGCCGGCAAGGCTGAGGCGGTTGATGAAGTCGAAGATCGAAGATCCGGGGTTCTCCCGCTCAAAGCGGGCGAGCATGTCAGAGAGCAAGACCACCCCCTTCATCTTGAACGCGACGGCAGCCTCATTGTCCGGGTGCTCTGCCTCGATGTGGCTCTTGTAGTCGATCTCTTCGACGAGGCTGCGAAGTACCTGGGCTTTGGACTTGCCTCTTTGGAAGAGATCGTGGTGATAGTCGTCTATGAGGGATGCAAAGCGTGCGACAGCCAGGCGGATGCCCTCGCGCATCTGCCCGTCGGTGCTGCGGCCCATGATTTGGGCCGCGGTAAAGAGCGATGCGTTGTGGTCGTCTCCAACTCTTCTCAGTCGCTCCAGCGTCGTACGCCCGATGCCGCGACGTGGCGTGTTGATGATCCGCAAGAGGTTGATATCGTCGCTCGGGTTGGCCACGACCTTCAGGTAGCTGACGATGTCGCGGATCTCCTTGCGGTCGAAGAAAGAGGTACCGCCGGTGACGATGGTAGGGATGCCACGCTCGGTAAGCTTGGCCTCCAGGGTGTCGAGCAGGCTGTTGGTCCGCACCAAGATGGCGTAGTCGCAGAAGGGGCGGTCCTCCTTCTTGTGGGCGAGCATGATTTGGTCGGCGATCTGGGACGCCTCGTCCTCATCGTTGGCCGGGTGAATGAGGCGGATCGACGAGCCGCGTCCCCCGTCGGTCCACAGCTTCTTCTCCTTGCGCTCTCTGTTGTTGAGGATCAGGGAGTTGGCTGCATCGAGAATGGTACCGCTGGAGCGGTAGTTGCGTTCCAGCTTGACCTCGATGCGCTCGGGAAAGTCGCGTTCGAACATCACCAGGTTCTCGTAATTCGCCCCCCTCCAGCTGTAGATCGATTGATCGTCGTCTCCGACGACACAGAGGTTGCGGCTCTCCCGCGCAAGGATCTCAACGATCCGGTATTGGGCGAGACTGGTGTCCTGAAACTCGTCGACGAGGATGTGGGTGTAGCGCTGACGCATCTTCTCCAAGACCTGGGGGTGGGCGTTGAAGAGATCCATTGGTTTGGTGATCAAGTCATCGAAGTCGACGGCATTGTACGCCTTGAGATGCTGCTCATACTCCTCATAGAGGCCCCGGATCTTCTGCGAGGCATTGGCTCCAAAGCTCTTGCGGCCGGTCTTCACATCGCTGAAGAGAGCGGAGAGCTCGAAGAGATCGAAGCTCTCAACCACGTAGTCGAGGTTCTCGATGACCTCCTTGATGAGGGCCATGCGGTCGTTGGTATCGTAGATGGTGAAGTTGTTGCGAAAGCCCAGGTGTTGGATGTACTGCTTGAGCGTCCCCATGCCGAAGGAGTGGAAGGTGGCGGTGGTTAGGTTCTCCAACGGTTTTCCAGTCAAAGAACGGATGCGCTCGCCCATCTCGCGCGCCGCCTTGTTGGTGAAGGTGAGGGCGAGGATCGCCCGCTCATCGATGCCCTGCTCCAGCATATGGGCGATGCGGTAGGTGAGCATCCGCGTCTTGCCGCTGCCGGCCCCTGCGATAACCAGCAGCGGCCCGTCTAGGGCCGATGCAGCTCGGTACTGCTCACTGTTGAGGGCTCGTTTCAAATCAAGGGTCATGGTTCCTCAGAAGTGCTTGATAAAGATGGAGTGCTCTCCAAAGCCCAGGGCGATGATCGTGGTGACGATGATGGCCGAGAGGGCGACACCGCCGAATACTGCCAAAAGGCTGCGCCTCTTGTCAAGGCCCAACAGCCACGCCCCCAACGTCCCCGTCCACGCCCCGGTCAGCGGGAATGGGACGGCGACGAAGAGGAAGATCCCCCAATAGCCGTAGCGCTCGACCTTCCTCTCGACCTTGCGTCGGGTGCGCTCGACGAAGCGGTCGAAGAGGGTGACGTACCAGGCAAGGTGGCGGTAGAGGAGGTGGTGGAGCGTCTCGAGGAAGGTGAATGCGATGGGGCCGACCAGCGCGTTGACTGCTGCTCCCAAGAGTGCAGCCTGGAGAAGCGGGGCGCCTTGGATGTAGGCGTATGGGATGGCTCCGCGCAGCTCGCTGATCGGGGCGAGGGCGAGGAGGATGGTAATCAGCAGATCGAGGCTCGTCATCGGGCGTCTCCTGGGGTGCCGATGGCGATGGCATCGGCGGGACAGACCTCGTGGCAACAGTAGCAGCGGATGCAGGTCTTCTCATCGATGATGATACGCTTGTCCCCCATCGTCAAGGCGTCGACCGGACAGATCTGGATGCACTTGCGACAGAGGATGCATGGGTCCTCCAGAAAGACCGGGGCAGGGCGCTGGCGTTTCACGTTCCAGCGGATGATGGGTCCGAAGAGCAGCGGGATGATGAGGGAGCGGATGAAGCGAGTGCGCCGGTGGATGGCGATGCGGGTGAAGGAGGGGCGTACCAACTCCTCTGCATCGAGGAGTGGATAGGAGGAGGGAGGCGATCCCAGGCCTCGCCTGATGCCTTCGGCGACGATCGGTACATCGAGTGCCTCATAGCCCATGATCCGTGCCTGCGCCCAGTCCAGCGCCACAGCGTCGCAGCTGGCCAAGAGGAGACCCACGTGTACCGGTGTGCCGTTGGCAGGACCGGGGCCCTCAAGGGCGATGATGCCATCCATGAGGCTGAAGGCGGGTTTGACAGCGGTGGCGATGCCGACCATAAGGGTGGCGAATTGGCTGCGGGTGGGGAACTGGACGTGCATCGGGCTCTTGTGGAGGTTGGGCACCAAGCCGAAGAGGTTCTTCACTGCCCCGGTTGCGTACATCAGCTGGTGGGTCTTCATCTTCGGCAGGCTGAAGATGAGGTCCACGTCGCTGGCGATCTTGGCGATGGGCAGGCGCTTGAGGCGGGTGTAGGGGATTCTCGTCGGCGTGGGATCGGGTATGAAGTCCACCCATACAGCCCCCTCATCCAGGACGGCTTGGTGGATGCCCGAGTGGCGGGGGATGAAGGAGGTGGTGTGGATACCCGGCGAATCGCCGACGTAGATCTCACTCGCCCCCTCCCCCTTCAGCAGCCTGATCACCGCACGCACCACCGCCGAGTGGGTCGTGATGGCAAGCTCCTCCCTCGAGTCGGAGAGGATGTTGGGCTTGAGCAGCACCCGCTTGCCCGCCACCGATGGCATGCCAGCTGCCCGGCAGACGGTCTTCACCGCATCGTCGACCAAGCTTTGGTCGTATGAACCACAGCCGGTGATGGCAACGCTGCTCATGAGATCCTCCGGATCAAAGAGAGGTAGAGCGGACCTTTGCCATCGGCGGTATCGGGGAGGATGATCTGCCCCCACTGCCGCCTCTCCGACCCGGCAAGATCGACCGGCTCTTCGACAAAGCGCCCGGCTCGGCGCCCATGCAACTTCTCGATGACATCCTCGTTCTCACCCGCGTTGATCGAGCAGGTGCAGTAGAGGATCTTCCCGCCGATCTTCACCGCTTCCAAGGCAGCGGCGAGCATGGCGAATTGGGTGGTGGCCAGCCGTCTGGGCCGCGATGGTGACCACATGCCCAGCGCTCGTGCGTCAGAGAGGACATGGCGTTCGCTGGAGCAAGGGGCATCGAGGAGGATCTTGTCGTACGCCTCGCGCTCGTAGAGCGACCACTTGGTCGCATCATGGCTGGTGACGGTGATGACTGAACGCTGCCGCTCATCAAGGTGATCGGTGATGACACGCCGCAGGCGTGAGCGCCGCTGGGATGATCGGTCATTGGCAACCAGTGACCCGTCGCCATCCAAGGCGAGGGCGAGAACCAGTGTCTTGCCTCCGGGAGCTGCACACATATCAAGCACCGCATCGCCTTTCTCTACCCCAAGCGATTGGGCGGCCAGCAGCGAAGCTTCATCGAGCCAGTAGGGCTGGGTGAGGCCTTCGGTGAGGGCTATGGGCGAGCGTTCTTCCATCAGCGCGTGGCGAAGCACAGGCCAGCGCTCTGGATAGAGGGCCTGGTAGTAGCGGTCAAAATCGCTGTGGGACGGGCGTTTTGCCATGGAGTGACTGTACCAGCTTTTCCATCTCTTGTGAACTGGCGGAAAAAGTAGTATATTCGGCAAATGGCATATCTTACTGCTTTACTGGAAGGGATCATCAGCTTTATCAGCCCATGTATCCTGCCGATCCTCCCCCTCTACCTCTCCTACCTCGCCGGAGGCGTGGCCGAAGAGGGGAGGGGCCGCGGAACGCTCATCAAGAACAGCGTCGCCTTCGTCGCCGGCTTCACCATCCTCTTCGTGGCCCTCGGGGCCGCCTCAACGACGATCGGGCGCTTCCTCTCCAGTCACCTTGCCCTGCTCAACCGCATCGGTGGGGTCGTGGTGATCCTCTTCGCCCTGAACAACCTCGGCTTCGCCCTCATCCCCGCGCTCGCCTCCAACCACCGCATCCAGATGAAGGGGCTGTCAAACATGAACGTGCCCAAGAGCATGCTCTTCGGCCTGGTCTTCGCTGTCGGGTGGACCCCCTGTGTCGGACCACTTTTGGGCTCGGCCCTCATGATGGCGGCCAATGCCGAACTGCTCTACCAGGGGATGGCCACCCTCTTCTTCTACGCCATGGGCCTGGCCATCCCCTTTTTGCTGTCGGCCCTGCTCATCGAGCAGCTCGACGGTGTCTTCAAAGCCATCAAACGACATGGAAAGATCATCACCATCGCAAGCGGGCTCTTCCTCTTGGCCTTCGGCATCGCCCTGGTCTTTGGATTCAACCCCGCTGCACTCTTTTTGTAGGAGGTCCCTGTGGACAAGAAGCAGCGTAACCTATATGTGACCATCATCTCGTTCGTCATCATCATCGTGGTGGCCACCGTCGCCTACAACCGGCTCAAGGACACTGCCGAGCCGGTCTCCTTCACACCCACCATGACCGAGTATGCTGCCCCTCTGCCAGAGCCGGCAGCCAAGGCCATGGCAGTGGCTCCAGCCTCCGATGCAGCTGAAGTCGAAGCAGCAGCGGATGCGGTCGACCACGTCTCAGATGAATCTGAAGAGGAGCAGCTCGGCCCGGTGATGCCGGACATCCCCCTCTTCACTCTCGATGATAGGGAGACGAGCTTTGATGAAGTGCGGGCTGGTAGGCCGGCCATCGTCAATTACTTCGCCTCCTGGTGCCCGCCGTGCAAGGCGGAGCTGCCGTACTTCGAAGAGGCGTGGAAGCAGCATGGTGATGAGATTGCCTTCATCTTCCTCGATGCCCTCGATGGACAGCGGGAGACGAAGGCGACCATCGACACGTTCATCAAGGAGTTCCCCTTCACCGCTCCCGTCTACTGGGACGAGGGAATCTTCGCCTTCATCTTCAACACCAACAGCCTGCCCACCACCGTCTTCTTCGACAAGGATGGGCGGGTGGTGACCGGTTTCTTGGGCATGGTCAGCGAGAGGGCGTTGGAGGAATCGATCGCTCTCCTGCTCAAATGAGGTTGAACCAGTAGCCGAAGAAGAAGAGGGCGCTGCCGCCGATGCAGAAGAGGTGCCAGATGGCGTGGTAGTGGGGGATCTTCTTGTTCGCGTAGAAGAGCACCCCGGCGGTGTACGTCACCCCCGCCGATATCACCCAGGCCAGCAGCCCGGGTGGCAGGTGGGGGAAGATGTGGCGGGCGAAGAAGACGATGAGCCAGCCCATGAGGATGTAGAGGCCCACATGTACCGCACCATAGCGGTCCCAGAAGACCAACGTGAAGACAATTCCCAAAAGCGCGAAGATCCACACCAACGCCACCACCAGGTGCGCCGTCGGCGTTCCGATGTAGAGCATCAATGGGGTGTAGGTGCCGGCGATGAGAAAGTAGATGTTGCTGTGGTCGAGGATCCGACACACCCGTTTGGCGTTGGAGTGTGGCAAGGCATGGTAGAGGGCGCTTGCGCTGTAGAGGAGGATCATCGTCGCTGCCCAGATGACCAGACCGGCGCGCAGAGGTGCTGATGGGATCTGGGGGAATTTGAAAAGAATCGCGATGAGGGCAGAGAGGGAGAGGGCGGTGCCCACCACGTGGGTGGCGCTGTTGAGCCACTCGTCACGACGATCGTCGTGGGTGTGCAGCGTGATGTGGCTCTCAAGCCAACGGGTAAGTGAAGGTGCCATGACGTTTCTCCTGACCCCACGGTAGCAATATGGGCTCTCTTGGACAATGGTACATTGCTACTTTGCCGACCCTAGTAGGTTTGGACCACCATCCTCAGACGATGGTAGAAAGATACCAGATGGGAATATGTTCTTTTGTGTTCAATAAATGGTCAGGAAGACAGTATTTTCGCGAGAAAAGCTTTTTTCTTCGATGACCGTGGTGCCGAAGACCTCATACACTCCCTTGTTCAACGTGACACGATAGGGTTGTACGACGTGCCAGAGGTCGTCCCCATGCTGCTCCACCGCCATGAGACCAACTGGAATTATGGGTTCCCCATCAACATTGAGGGTGAATGTGACTTTGTCCACGTAGCTTAGGGCTTCTTCTTTTGTATCAAATCCAATCTCATCAACCTCTCCCAGCGTCATCTTGATGGTCCACCCATCGTTTCGGTAGCGCAGCTTGTAGTTCGAAGGGCCTTCATCCTCGTTGACCATCGAATAGAAGTAGACCGTGCCATCTGAAAAGAGATCGCAGCTCATCAAGAGCGTGAATACGATTACCGTGACAACAATGATCGCGACGTAAACTGTTCTCATTGACGCCCTCTCATGGCATAGGGGTATCAGCAGTACCCTACACAACGTTGGGAAAGGCAATGTAGTAACCCTATAGATTTTATTGAGTTACCGTTACATCAGAGGATGTGGTTGAGGAAGTGGCGGGTCCGCTCGCTCTTGGGGGAGGAGAAGAGCTGGGCAGGAGAGCCGATCTCGACGATCGAGCCCTCGTCCATGAAGACCACCTTGTCGGCCGCCGCCCGGGCAAACCCCATCTCATGGGTGACCAGGAGCATCGTCATGCCGCTCTTGGCGAGCTTGAGCATCACGTCGAGCACCTCTTTGATCATCTCCGGGTCCAGTGCGCTGGTCGGCTCATCAAAGAGCATTACCTTCGGCTCCATGGCCAGGGCGCGCGCGATGGCGACACGCTGCTGTTGGCCCCCTGAGAGTTGGGGTGGGTGTACGTTCGCCTTCTCCTCCAGGCCCACCATCTTCAGCAGCTCCATGCCCTGCAGCTGCGCTTCCTTCTTGGAGAACTTCTTCACCTTGATGGGGGCGAGGGTGATGTTCTCCAGCGCCGTGAGGTGCGGGAAGAGGTTGAAGGACTGGAAGACCATCCCCACCTCTTCGCGGATCTTGCGGATGTCGGCCTTGGGGTCGGTGACCTCATCGCCGTCGATGAAGATCCTCCCCTCGGTGGCCGGCTCGAGCTTGTTGACGGTGCGCAGCAGCGTCGACTTGCCGCTGCCCGACGGGCCGATGATGACGACCACCTCACCATCCTCAACGATAAGGTTGGCATCGCATACCGCGTGGACGGTGCGGTGGGTCGCGGTGACGAAGTCCTTGGAGAGATTTTCGATGACGATCCTAGCCATTTTCGTGCAACCTCTCTTCGAGCATGCCTACCAGGCGGCTGAGCATCAGGGTGATGATCAAATAGATCAGGGCGACGACGAGCATCGTCTCCAGGGAGAGGAAGGTGCGCGCAATATACTCGCGCCCCTTGCGCAGGATGTCGGAGAGGGCGATCGTCGAGACGAGGGAGGAGTCCTTGAGCATCGAGATGAACTCGTTGCCGATGGCTGGCAGGATTACCTTGACCGTCTGGGGAAGGATGACGTGGCGGAAGGCCTGGGTGCGTGACATGCCCAGTGCGATGGCCGCCTCCATCTGGCCACGGGGGATCGCCTGGATGCCGGCGCGCACGATCTCACCCATGTAGGCACCAAAGCAGATCGCCAGCGCGGTTACGGCGGCGATCATCCCCTCGATCTTGAAGAAGCGCCCCATGGCGTAGTAGATGAAGATCAGCTGGACCAGGAGCGGGATACCGCGGATCAGTTCAACATAGACGCCGCTGACCACGTTGACCCAGCGCTTCTTGCTCACCGCCCCCAGGCCGGTGACGGTGCCGATGAGCACCGCCCCGATGATGGCGAGGATTGTGGCTTGGAAGGTCACCGGCGTCCCTTTGATGGTCACCAAAAAGATGTCACGGTACGGGGTAGGCCGAAAGAGGACCAGGGAGGTGAGCAGCACAATGGCACTGAAGAAGGTGATGCGCCATGAGTTGAAGAGGTGGCTGTCCTTCTTCGGGATCAGCACGCCATCGGTCATGTGGATCGTCACGTGCTTGACCTTGGAGGCGTGAGGGTCTAGGGATACGACCTTGCGGCGTACCGCCTCCAGGCGCAACTCCTCCAATTCAGCGTGTTGGTATTCTGGTTCGTTTGTAGACACACGATACTACTACATAATTATACAGGATAAGTCAATACTATTTGCATAAATATTCAACGGTTTCCAAAAAATAAGAGGAGCCGAAGCTCCTCTTGGCCTGACCGTTATCTTGAAGGATTAGACAATTTCCAGATTATTTATCTTGAAGGATTAGATAACGTGTCTACCACCCAGGATTTTGGTTACCCAATTTCGATGGCTTTCTACCATCTTTACGGTTCAAACAGCGGGGGTGACTTGTAACAGGGTGTAGTTGGTGAATGTAATTTGCAAAGACGAATAAAAACCCCTCACCATCGCAACAGTCGTGAGGAGTTTTTATCCTTGAACGTATGCTGTCATCTCAGTGCCATTTTTACAGTAAATCGCACATCAACGTAATCAAAGGGAGCCGGAGCTCCCTTTGCATCAAGGGACCGCTCATCTACAGCAGGTTCCACTTTGCCTTCAACGCATCAAAGGATCCGTCTGCCATGGCCAGTGCCAGACCCTTGTTGATCAGGGCGAGCAGCTCGGTGTTGTCCTTCTGCACGGCGATGGCGATGTCCTCCTCGGTGAACGGGGCGCCGACGACGGTGAGCTTACCCTTGTAGCTGGGGTTCTCCAGCACAAAGTCACTGGCGATGAGCGAGTCACAGACGGCTGCCTCGACGTTGCCGTTGATCAAATCCTCGATGGCCAGTCCGATGTCATCGTAGGCGCGCCGGATGACCGGGTACTCCTCGAGGGAGAAATCACCGGTGGTGCCGATCTGCACGCCGATGCGCTTGCCACCGAGGTCGTTGATGCTTTGGTACTGTGCGCTGTCTACGGTGCGGACGATGACCACCTGTCCAGCCTCCAGGATCGTGGTGGAGAAGGCCATTGTGCCCTTCCGCTCCTCGGTGACGGTGACGCCACTGGCAACCCCGTCATAGGCACCGTTGGCAAGACCTGCGAAGATCGTATCCCAGGGGATGTTCTTCACGCTCATCTTCACACCGACCTTCTCGCCGATGAGGGGTATCAACTCGACCTCAAAGCCAGCGAGGTTGCCATTCTCATCAACGAACTCCAGCGGGGGCCAGGTGGCATCGGAGGCGAAGACGTATCCATCCTTGCTCTCCTTCTTTCCACCGGCGAAGAGAGAGAGGGAGGCGATCAAGAGGACTACCAAAATCAGACTGATGTGCTTTTTCATGCGACACTCCTTAATATGCAAATACTACGGAGTATCATGTATAGTTATGCATGAATTGTCAAGTAAAATGGGAAAAATAAGTATAAATATACAGAAAAGTTTATAACCCGACAATCCAATCGGTCACGGCGAGGCCGACGATCAAGCCCAAGAGCGTCCCGCCGAGGATCTGGCTGAAGGAGTGGCCAAGCATCGTCTTCAGGTTCTCGGGGGTGAACTGACCCTCCCGGTGGATGTCGCTGAGGATCCGGCTCCACTCGTTGATGACCTCGGCCTGCTTGCCTGCCGCCCTCCTGATGCCCATCGCATCGTGGATGACGATGGCGGCGAAGGTCGCCGAGATGGCGAAGGAGACAGTACCCATTCCGTGGGTGAAACCGATGCTTGTCACCAGCGCGATGACCCCGGCGGTGTGGCTGCTCGGCATCCCGCCGGTGGAGAGCAAGAGACTCCACACGAGGCGCCGCTCAAAGATGGCGTTGATGAAGGGTTTGAAGAGCTGGGCGAAGAAGAAGGCAGCGGCCGCACTGATGAAGGGGGCATTGGCCAACACATCGTTGTTCATGGCCCTACAGTACCGTCTTTTGCCTCCTTGCGCAAGAATCCCTTCACCTGTACAGTCTTACTCATCAGTGCAGGAGGGGTGCATGCCGAAATCCGATACCGTCCAATTCTGGGTCCTCAATCTTGCCTCATTCTTCTCCCAGCTGGTCATCGCCATGGTCAACCTCGCCTTGGTGTACCACCTGCGTACCGTCTTCGGCCTCAGGGCCGATCAGATTGGCGCGGCCGCCTCCATCACGCCGATCTCCTACCTCATCCTCTGCATCGTCGGCTCACGCTACACCCCCCACTTCCGCCCCCGCCACTTGGTGGAGGTCTCGCTCTTGGGAATGGCCGGTGCCGTGGCACTGCTCGCCCTTGCCCGGGTCTTGGCGGTCGCCTACCTTGCCCTCGTCCTCTACGGTGCCGCCATGAGTCTGCTCTGGCCACAGATCGAGGCGTGGTTCTCCCGCGGCAAGGAGGGAGCGGCACTGAACCGGGTGGTCAATGCCTTCAACGTCTCCTGGTCATTGGGTGTGGGGCTCTCCTCCTACGCTGCCGGCCTTCTGGTCGAACACTCCACGACGACCGCCTTCACGGTGGCGATCGCCGTCTTCATCGCAGTCTATGCCATGATCGTCGCAGCAAGCTCCCTGGCCCACGGCATGCGGGCGGTGGACAGCGAGCGGGTGGTCAACCGTCGTGAACGAGCGATCGACCAATCGACCGTGCTGCGATTCTACGCCTGGGGCGGCATCATCACCCTCTACACCGGTATGTCGATCATCCTCACCATCTTCCCCCTCTACGCCCAAGATGTGCTTGGCATCAGCGAGAGTGCCACCGGCCTCTTGCTGCTCTTTCGGGGGGTGAGCAGCTGCGTAAGCTTCTTTTTGTTGGGAAAGTTCCACTTCTGGCACTTCAAGAAGTGGTGGATCTTCGCCGTCCAAGGGGCCTTCGGTCTCCTCTGCCTCGCGGCGACGCGCTTCCATTCGTTGCCGCTCTTTGCCCTCTTCTTCACCCTCTTTGGCTTTCTCTTTGCTTTCGCCTACACCCAGTCGATGTTCCACGGGGTCAGCGGGTCGGTGCACCGCAGCCGCAGGATGATCATCCACGAGGTGTTGCTCACCATCGGCACGATTCTTGGGGCGGTGGGTGGTGGGACAATCTACGAACGCCTCTCGTTTTCATCGCTCCTGGGGGTAGGGGGAATCGTCGCCTTGGTGGTGGTCGCAGTCGAGTTGATCGTATCCTTGACATTGGAACAACGGGCTCATTAAAGGGCCTTACACATCGGCGACGAATCGGATAGAATGGGCTCAGCGAAGAGGCAGAGGAGTCAACCATGGCAAAGACATTGACCGCGAAGATCTTGGGCGAGCACCTGAGCAGTGGGACACTGGAGGTCGGCAAGCCGATCGGCATCACAATCGACCAAACCCTTACCCAGGACGCCACCGGCACGATGACCTACCTGCAGTTCGAGGCGATGGGCCTCGAGAGGGTGCAGAATGAACTGGCCGTCAGCTACGTGGACCACAACACCATCCAAGTCGGCTTTGAGAACGCCGACGACCACCGCTACTTGCAGAGTGTCGCCGCCGCCAAAGGGGTGATCTTCTCCAAGCCTGGCAACGGCATCTGCCACCAGGTGCACCTGGAGCGCTTCGGTATCCCGGGCAAGACGCTCTTGGGCAGCGACAGCCACACCCCCACCGGCGGAGGCATCGGTATGATCGCCATTGGAGCGGGGGGCCTGGACGTTGCCGTCGCCATGGCCGGCGGTCCCTTCCATCTCATCAGCCCCAAGGTCATCGAGATCCGTCTCACCGGGGCGCTGCGCCCGTGGGTGAGTGCCAAGGACGTGATCCTCGCGGTTCTCGAGCGCTTTGGCACCAAGGGGAACGTCAACTGCATCTTCGAGTACACCGGAGACGGAGTGAAGACGCTTGAGGTGACCGAGCGGTCCACAATCTGCAACATGGGAGCTGAGTGCGGGGTGACCACCTCGATCTTCCCCAGTGATGAGCGGACGCACTTCTACCTCAAGGCCCAGGGGCGCGAGGAGGCGTACCGCCCGCTTTGTGCTGACGAGGGGGCTGTCTACGACGGCCTCCATGAGATCGACCTCTCCACCCTCGAGCCGAGGATGGCCTGCCCCCACTCGCCGGGCAACATCGAGCTGGTGAAGAATCTGGCGGGCAAGCCGGTCGAGCAGGTCCTCATCGGATCGTGCACCAACTCCAGTTACGTCGACATGAAGAAGGTCGCCGACATCCTCGATGGCCACACGGCAGCGGTGAACGTGAGCCTCGGCATCGCCCCGGGAAGCCGGGAGGTGTTGCTCATGCTCAGCAACGATGGATCATTGGCCAAGTTCGTGCAGGCCGGGGCGAGGATCTTGGAGAGCGCATGCGGCTTCTGCATCGGCAACCACCAAAGCCCCGGCACCAACGGGGTGAGCCTGCGGACGAGCAACCGCAACTTCGAGGGGCGCAGCGGCACCAAGAGCGCTCAGGTCTACCTCGTCAGCCCGGAGACCGCGGCCCTCTCGGCCATCACCGGGGTCTTCACCGACCCACTGAGCGACCATGGCATCCCGTACCCTGAGATCGTCCTGCCCACCTCCTACATCGTCGACGACTCGATGTTGGTCTTCCCCCCCGACGATGGCAGTGGAGTGGAGATCTTCCGCGGGCCGAACATCGGCGATCCGCCGGCCAACACCCCGCTCAAGGAGGATCTGGACGGGTATGTGACCATCAAGGTGGGGGACAAGATCACCACCGACCACATCATGCCGGCCGGTGCCCGGCTCAAGTACCGCTCAAACATCCCCGTCTACTCCAAGTATGTCTTCGAGCCGATCGACGAGTACTTCTCGAACCGCTGCATCGAGAACCAGGACCGCGGCAAAGACAACTTCATCATCGCCGGTGCCAGCTATGGGCAGGGTTCAAGCCGTGAACACGCCGCCATCTGCCCGATGTACCTCGGGGTGAAGGCAGTCATCGCCCTCTCCATCGAGCGGATCCACCAGAACAACCTCTGCAACTTCGGTATCGTCCCGCTGACCTTCACAAGCGAGGAGGACTATGCGAAGTTCGACCAGAACGACGAGATTTCCATCGAGGGCATCAAGGAACAGATCAAGGGGCAGCACGTCATCCTCAAGAACAAGACCAAGGCGTGCGAGGTCGTACTGGAGTGTGATGTCACCGACGAGCAGCGTGCCATGTTGATCAGCGGCGGATTGCTCAACATCCTCAAGGAGCGACCCTGATGCAGATCATCACCATTCCCTACATCGAAGGAGACGGCATCGGAGCGGAGATCACCGCTGCGATGAAGGTCATCGTCAACGCAGCGGTAGAGAAAGCCTACCCCAAGGAGCTGCGCATCGAGTTTCTCGAGTTGCTGGCCGGGGAGAAAGCACAAAAGCTGGTGGGTACCGCCTTGCCGCAGGAGACGATATCCCGCATCGAAGAGCACAAGGTGGCCATCAAGGGGCCGCTGGCAACGGCAGTGGGTGAGGGGCAGCGATCGCTGAACGTTGAGCTGCGCCAGCGCCTGGACCTCTACACCTGCCTCAGACCGGTGGAGTACTACCCGGGCGTTCCCTCACCGCTGAAGAGACCCGACCTCATCGACATGGTGGTCTTTCGCGAGAATACCGAGGACATCTACGCCGGCATCGAGTGGGAGAGCGGAAGCGGAGAGGCAGCGAAGGTCATCGACTTTTTGCACCGAGAGATGGGCGTCTCGAAGATCCGCTTCCCCGAGAGCAGTGCCATCGGGATCAAGCCGGTGTCGAGAGAGGGCAGTGAGCGCCTCATCAGGGCGGCTCTGCGCTACGCGCTTGCACACAACCGCAGAAGCGTGACGCTGGTGCACAAGGGCAACATCATGAAGTTCACCGAAGGGGGGTTCCGTCGGTGGGGCTATGAGCTGGCCCGCCGGGAGTTCGGGGCGGTGGAGGACAGCCAGGGTAGGGTGGTCATCAAGCGCAGCGACCAGCGCGACTTGGTCATCGACGACTGCATCTGCGATGCATTCCTGCAGAACATCCTCATCAAGAGCGACGCCTACGATGTGATCGCCACCTTGAACCTCAACGGCGACTACATCAGCGATGCGCTGGCTGCCGGGGTGGGAGGCATCGGCATTGCCCCAGGGGCGAATATCAACTGGGAGAGCGGACACGCCATCTTTGAGGCGACCCACGGAACGGCCCCGGACATCGCCGGCAAGGACATGGCCAATCCGCTGTCGTTGGTCCTCAGCGCAGCGATGATGCTCTCCTTTGTGGGCATGGAAGAGGCCGGTGCGATGATCGGTGCTGCAGTGCGCCGGACAATCGAGGAGGGCAGCGTCACCGCCGACTTCCACCATGCAATGCAGAGGGAAGGAACGGCGGCAACCCTGCTGGGGACAGCGGCCTATGCACAGCGTTTGGTTGCGCTGCTCTAACGATCTTCGAGCGGGCTGACCTTGCGTACGTGCGGCCCGTTGTAGACTTGGCGCGGGCGTCCGATCTTCTGGTAGGGGTCGTGCCTCCACTCAAGCCAGTGGGCGATCCAGCCGGGCAACCGTCCCATTGCAAAGAGGACGGTGAACATCGACTCGGGGATCCCCATGGCGTGGAAGATGATGCCGGTGTAGAAGTCCACGTTCGGGTAGAGGTTGCGCTCGATGAAGTAGGGGTCGCCCAGGGCGGCCTCCTCCAGCTCCATGGCAATCTTCAAGAGCGGATCGGTATAGGTCTCGCTGCCAAGGATCTGCTGACAAAGGCGCTTGGCGATCTTTGCCCTCGGATCGTAGGTCTTGTAGACCCGGTGGCCGAAGCCGAAGAGGCGGAACGGGTCGTCCTTGTTCTTTGCCTTGGCGATGACCTGTTCGAGGGTGAGCCCCTGGGTATGGATCTCCAAGAGCATCTGCACCACCTCCTGGTTGGCACCGCCGTGCTTGCTGCCCCACAGCGCGCAGCAGCCGGCGGCCACCGAGGCGTAGAGGTTCGCGTCGCTTGAGGCGACGAGGCGCACGGCACTGGTGGAGCAATTCTGCTCGTGGTCGGCATGGAGGATCAAGAGCGTGTTGAGCGCCTTGACGTGCAGGGGGTCGGGAACGTAGGCGTTGACCGAGGTGTGGAACATCATGTTGAGGAAGTTCTCGCAGTAGGAGAACTTGTAGGAGGGGTCGACGAAGTCCAACCCGTTCATCTGTCGGTAACTGAAGGCGGCGATGGTACGCATCTTGGAGAGCAGTCGGCTGACGGTGAGGTCGACGTTCTCCTCCGGATCGACATCGGCGATCTCAGGGTAGAAGGCGGACAGGCTTGCCACCATCGCGCTGAGGATCGACATCGGGTGGGCTTCTTGGGGGAAGTCACGGAAGAAGTTACGCATGTCGACGTGGAGCAACGAGTGGCGGTTGAGCATCTCGGCGTAGAGGTGCCGCTCTTCCAGGTTGGGCAGCTCGCCCTTGATGAGGAGGTGGGCCACCTCTACAAAGTCGCAGTGCTCGACCAGGTCCTCGATGTCGTAGCCACGGTAGCGGAGGATTCCCTGCTCGCCATTGACGTAGCAGATCGAGCTCATGCAACTGCCGGTATTGACGAAGCCCGGGTCGTAGGTGATGTAGCCGGTTTCCTTGCGCAGTGCGGTGATGTCGATCGACTTGTCGCCCATGTTGTCGGTGAGGACGGTGAGATTGATTTCTTTCTCGGGGAGGATCAAGGTTGCCCTATTCTTGTCAATATCCATGGTTGGTACCTCCGAAAGGGGAATTCATGCACTCTATCCCATATTTTGGGTTTTGCAAATAGACGTACTTTCTTTTTGCCCTCGGCGCCGCTATACTGTGGCCATGCACGATGATATGCACACCGAGAGTTACTCTCTGCCCACTGAGGAGGCGATTGTCGAAATCGCCGAATTTTTCAAGGTCTACGGTGACCCCACCCGGCTGAAAATCCTCTTCCTCTTGGAAGGAGGGGAACGCGGCGTCTCCTCCATCAGCGAAGCGCTTGGCATGCAGCAGTCCACCATCAGCCAGCAGCTGAAACTGCTGAGGGCAAGCCGGTTGGTTCGCTTCCGCAAGGATGGACGCAATGTGCTCTACCGTCTTGACGATGAACACATCCATGCCATCCTCGCCCTCGGAAAGGAGCACTGGGAGGAGCTGGGCTAGCTCCGCCTCGCGCTGGCGATCAAGCGGATCGCATTGATGTTGATGAACCCCCTGCAGTCCACCGGCTGATAGCCGCCAGCCCTATCCATCGACCCCAACGCCTCATCGTAGAGGGAGGAGGCGCTCTCTACCCCGGCAAAGATCACGTTGCCCTTGTAGAGCGCGACACGGCTCTTTCCGCTGACATGCTTCTGGCTTTGGGTGAACGCTGCTCTGAGCACCTCGAACTCCGGGCTGCCCCAGTATCCGTTGTAGATGAGGGTGGCGTAGGTGGGCATGAGCGAGTCTCTCAGGTGCATCACCTCCTTGTCCATCGTGATGCCCTCCAAGTTGCGGTGGGCCTTCCACAGAATCTCACAGCCCGGTGTCTCGTAGACGCCCCGGCTCTTGATGCCGACATAGCGGTTCTCCACCATGTCCACCCGTCCGATGGCGTTGTCATGGCCGATCTTGTTGAGATAGACGATCATCTCAAGCGGGTCGGTGACGACGGTGGAGTCGCCTTCGTTGGTGACACTGACGGGAAGGCCGTCAATGAACTCGATGGAGAGCAGCGTCTCCTCGTCGCCTGCCTCCTGTGGGCTGAGGGTGATTGAGAAGACGTCGGCGTCGGCCCGCTTGGCTGGATCCTCGAGGATCCCCGCCTCATGGCTGATGTGGATCAAGTTCTCATCCTCACTGTACGGCTTCTTCGTCGAGGCCTTGATGGGGATGCCATGCTCCTCTGCATAGGCGATCATGTCGCTTCTCCCCTCGAATTGGGCGAGCCACTCGGTATCCTTCCATGGGGCGATGATCTTCGCTTCGGGCATGTGCATGTAGTAGCCGAACTCGAATCTAACCTGGTCGTTGCCCTTGCCCGTCGCCCCATGGGCAAGGTAGACGGTACCCTCCTTGCGGGCGATCTCGGTCTGGCGCTTGGCGATGATGGGACGGGCAAGCGAGGTGCCGAGCATGTAGCTTCCCTCGTAGATGGTGTTGGCTTGCAGGGCCGGGTAGATGTAGTCGGTGACCAGGGTGTGGCGCAAGTCCTCGATGTACACCTTCGAGGCACCGGTTGCCAGCGCCTTTGCCCGTATCGCCTCCCAGTCCTCGTTCTGACCGACGTTTGCCACATAGGCGATGACGTCGAACCCCTTGTTGGCAAGCCACTTGAGGATTACCGAGGTGTCAAGACCCCCGCTGTACGCGAGGATGATCTTCTCTTTCTGCATGTCCGCCCTCCCAGGTCGTTTGCAGCACATTGTAGTGAAGCAGTTGAAGAATGACAAGAGGTTTATGCATAAATATTCAATAAAATTGGCCAATACTTGTAATTTCTCCGTATTATTACGCAAATACATGAATGAATATGCAGTATAACTAATTCGAAATACTTCGAAACAGTTCTTGAATAAAGTATGCTGCCAGACTATACTCAGAGCCATGGAGGAAGATGATGCTCGAGTGTACCACACTGACCAAGCGCTATGAGGGCAAAAAGCAGCCGGCCGTCGATTCGCTCTCCCTAACCATCGGGGGAGGGGAGATCTTCGGGTTCCTCGGCCCCAACGGAGCGGGTAAATCCACCACCATCCGCATGATCGTCGGCCTTTTGGCCCCCGACAGTGGTACCATCACCTTCGACTCGGTGGCCAGCACCCAGTCGGTGGCCTACAAGCGGATGGTCGGCTACTGCGCCGATGAGCCTACCTTCTATGAGAAGATGACCGGCCTTGAGCACCTCTCTTTCCTCTGTGACGTGTATGAAATCGACCAACGACAGCGAGAGAAACGCATCGGTGATCTGAGTGAGCGGATGCTGCTCAGCCGCGAGCTCGCCGACCCGATCTCCTCCTACTCGCACGGCATGCGCCAGAAGCTCAGCGTCATCGCAGCACTGCTGCATGAGCCGAAGCTCCTGATTCTTGACGAACCGATGGTCGGCCTTGATCCGAAGGCCTCCTTTACCCTCAAGACCCTGCTCAAGGAGTATGCGGAGGCAGGCAAGACCGTCTTCTTCTCCACCCACGTGCTTGAGGTCGCCGAACAGCTGTGCACCACACTGGGAATCATCAACGAAGGGGCGTTGCTCTACAGCGGCTCGTTTGCCGACCTGCGCTCACAGAACGGGGCAGGCCAGGAGAGTCTGGAATCGCTCTTCCTCTCTCTGACCGAGGAACGGACGTGAAGACGCTCCTGCTGCTCATCAAGGCCTTCTGGGTGGGAACCAAACCGCTCTCCTCGCTGGTCAACCGCCTGGGATTCGGACGTTCAAAGCGCAAGCGCAGCAGGGTGGTGATGGTCATCCTCACGCTCCTGATGCTCCTGCTCGCCGCATACTTTCTCGTGATGCTCGGCTTCACCTACTGGGGCTACCAGACCTTCGGCATGCTGGTGGACAAGCCCTACCTGGGCCTCTTCCTTGCGATGGTGGTCGGATGCGTCGCCACGGTGATCTTCTCCTTCACCTCCATTGCAAACGTGCTCTACAGCGCCGGTGATGTGCGGATGCTCAGCGCCCTGCCCATCGCCCACCACACGCTGGCCCTGAGCCGGTTGGCCATCCTCTACCTGCTCTATGCCCCCCTCTATGCGTTCATGACGCTGCCTGCGGTGGTGGTAGCCGCCTGGATCGGCTCGTTGAACCCGACCTTCGTGATAGCCTCCCTCATCAACGTGGTCATCGCCCCGGTTGTTCCGCTTGCCATCGTGACGATCGCCATCGCGCTGGCCATCCGCCTGAACGTGGCCAAACGGGCAGGGTCGGCCTCCAAAATAGTTGCGATGCTGCTCTTCCTGCTCTTCTTCATCGCCCTTTCGGCGTTGATGACCCGCTCCTTGGACACGAGCGGGGCCCTCGCCTACGACTATCAGGCGATGGTCACCTCGATGCTGCCCCTCTTTGCTACCCTGGAGCGGATCTTCTCAGCATTGGTCGTCCAGGCCAAGGGGTATCTCTCCCTCCCATCGCTCCTCCTCTCCCTGCTCTTGCCCATCGCCCTCGGCACGCTGGCCATCGTCGCGGTGATCGAGACGTATGGGCAGAACCTCTTGCGCCTTGCAAGCGGCTCGTCTCATAGGCGTTCACAGGCAGTGGCGGGCTGGCGGCAACGGTCCCTCCTCGGTGCACTGGTCCGGCGTGAGGCGGTGGTCATCAAAAGCCACAGCGCCTTCATCTTCGAGGTGGTCGGTGAGCTCTTCATCCCGCTGATCCTCATCGGGGTGTGGGCGATCACCGGCACCATCGGTGAAATGGCCAGCCTGTTGGAGGGGGTGCTTTCACTGCCGGTGGTCGGTGAGGTGATCTTCCTCATCCTTGCCATGGTTGCCAATATGACGATGATCAGCAGCACCAGCGTCTCACGCCAGGGGCCACACTTCGCCCTCGACCGCCTCTACCCGGTCGAGCCACGTCGATATGTGGATGCCAAGCTGCTCTTCCACCTGCTGCTCAGCGGTTCTCTCAATTTCGTCTATCTGGCAGCGGCATTGCTGCTCTTGGGCCGAGGTCTCACTCCACTGGTCTGGATGGCGCCGCTGTCGCTGCTCTCCATCGCCGCAGTGGCATCCTTCCAGTTGGCCATCGACTACCACAATCCAAACGAGGAGTGGACGCTAGCCCAGCATGCGATGAAGTCCAACCCCAATGGGCTCTTTGGCTTGCTGGTGACGCTGTTGTGGATCGTAGTGGCGGCCCTGCTTTTGGTCGTCCTGCCCCTCTTGGGCGTAGGCGTCGTGCTCGCCCGCCTGTTGTGCCTGTGCGTCACCGCTCTCCTCTTCTTCTTCGGCCATCGGGTGGCCGTCGCTCAAGCTTCGGCGGCGCTTACCAGATAGGCTGCGATCCTCCTGCAGAGGGAGGGGAGAGAGTGGTGGGTCTCAAAGTTGCTGTGCATTGCCTGGGCGTTCCAGTCGATGACCAGGCCCAGGTCGGCGGCCTCGAGCATCGGGATGTCGGTGGGGCCATCTCCGACAGCCACGATGGTGCGGTAGCAGGGACGCAGCGCCTCCAGTGCGCGCCGCTTCGCCTCGGGGGTGTGGATATCAATCGTCATCGTTGTATTGCCCACCTCTTCAAAGTGGAGGCGCTTGCCCCTGATGGAGGTGAAGAGGTCGCGGATACCCAGGTGGGTGAGAAACGCCTCGGCAAGATTTTCGGTCCCACAGGTAAAGATGGCAAAGTCGGCTCTGCTCTCCTTTTTGAGTGTGACGAGCGATGTACGGTCGTCGCAGGAGAGGAGGCCTGCCAGGTGGCGGCCCACCTCGTCCACGAGGGCGGCGGTACTCCCACGGGTCATCGCAGCGTAGCGCAGGTGAAAATCCTCCAACAAAAAACAGCCGGCCTGGTCATCGGCGATGAACCGCTGTGCCTCCTTCCTGAACACTTCATCGGAGGTTTGGGCGATGGTGTGGACGAGCAGCTGTTCGCTGTCGAAGTCGATGATCGGGTAGAGGGTGCCGTCAAAATCAAAGATGATGCAGGTATCACAGTTCATGGCCACAGCCTAGCAAGCAGTGCAAAAAAGGGGAAGGCCCATCGGCCTTCCCCGTAGATGGTTGCGATATCCACCCCGTCTGTTGTCCCGTGAGCGGGCTCACTTCTCCTTGCCATAGAGGAGGTCGAAGTACTCCATGTCGGTGGAGAGGATCTTCTGGAGCGTCGGTACGGTCTTGCGATACGACTCGAGGGTGCGCCACAGCTCGAAGAAGTCGGGGTCGGCCTCGTAGGCGTCGCTATAAATCTGCGTCGCCTGGGCATCGGCCACGCCCTTGGTCCGCTCAGCGGTGGCGTAGGCGGCGCTGAGGATCTGCTTCTGCTCACTCTCGGTCTTTCCCTGCCACTGGGCAAGTTGACCACGTCCGTAGGAGCGGTATGCTTCGGCGATCTGGTTCCGTTCCTTGATCATCCGCTGGTAGACGCTCTCGGTGAGGTCGTCGCTGTAGCGGATCTGGCGAACCACGATGTCGATGAGCTCGATGCCGAAGCCATCGGTGAACCGCTTGGCTTGGTTGTACATCATCGTCGACAGTCCGTCACGCCCGATCTTGATCGTCTCCTGACGGGCCACGGTGGCCGTCAGGTTGCGCAGTGTCTCGGCGTCCTCCACCGAATCGAGGCTCTGTACATCCTCCTCGATGGTGATGGTGTTGATCTGGTTGGTATTGCGTACCGCCTCGTTGAGGTAGTTCTCACTGACAATCGTCCGAATGGAGCTGTCCAACACATCGTTGAGCCGGAAGAGCCCGTTGTC
>JALOBD010000194.1 GCA_023228445.1 Sphaerochaeta sp.
TGAAAGGCAGGAATTCTCATTTGGAGCTTAGTAAGTGACCAATACAGACGGTATTGTGTTTGACACTGTCACTGGGGTGCGTTACAGTACTGATAGATAAAATAATTGGAGGCATCTATGGCCACAGTACAACTGAAGAACATCACCAAAATCTACGACGGTGGTGTCAAGGCAGTCGACAGCGTCAATATCGACATCGAAGACCGCCAGTTCGTCGTCCTCGTAGGACCGTCCGGTTGTGGGAAGTCCACGACCCTTCGCATGGTAGCAGGCTTGGAGGACATCACAAGCGGTGAGCTCTACATCGATGGAAAGCTCGTCAACGACGTCCCCCCCAAGGATCGGGACATCGCAATGGTGTTCCAGAACTACGCCCTCTACCCCCACATGACCGTCTATGACAACATGGCATTCGGTCTGAAGATCCGCAAGTTCCCCAAGGAAGAGATCGACCAGCGCGTCCGTGAGGCCGCCAAGATGCTCGAAATCGAGGAACTGCTCGACCGCAAACCCAAGGCCCTCTCCGGTGGACAGCGCCAGCGTGTTGCCGTCGGGCGCGCCATTGTCCGCCAGCCGAAGGTCTTCCTCTTCGACGAGCCGCTCTCCAACCTCGACGCGAAGCTCCGCGTCCAGATGAGGGCAGAGATCTCCTCACTGCACAACCGCCTCAAGGCAACGATGATCTACGTCACCCACGACCAGGTCGAGGCCCTCACCATGGCCGACGTCATCGTCGTGATGAAGTTCGGTGTCATCATGCAGATCGGTGGGCCGCTTGAGCTCTACAACGAACCGGAGAACAAGTTCGTGGCCGGCTTCATCGGCTCTCCTCCGATGAACTTCCTCGAGACTGCCGTCGAGGCCGATGGATCGGACATTTACGTCAATGAGGGCACCTTCCGCCTCAAGGTCAATGCCGCACAGAAGAAGATGCTCACCCCGTACGTCGGCAAGAGTGTCACCTTCGGCGTTCGCCCCGAGGATGTCGTCTTCAGCAACACCCCGGTCGACGGCGAGACCATCGACGGAACGGTCAGTGTCGTTGAGCCGCTGGGAAGCGAGACCCACGTCTACATCGCGACCTCCCGAAGCCAGGTCATCGGAAAGATCGACCCGACCCTCGTACCCGCACCGGATACGAAGATCAGCTTGATCCCTGACATGGCCAAGGCGAAGTTCTTCGACAATGACACCGAGCACGTGATCAAATAGTGATCATCACTTGGAAACAAAACCGGCCCCCAGTTGGGCCGGTTTTTAATCGCTCACATCAGTACATTCTCGCGCCAGCGGATATCCTCGACGACGAGGTAGCAGTTTGGATCCACTGTCCGCGACAGTTTGAGCACCCGCTGTGCATCGCGGCGCCTGACCTGGACAAAGAGGAGGATCACCTCCCCGTCACGCCCCTGTCCGGTGAACTCAGTGACCCGGAAGCCACAGCTGCGCAGCTCTACGGCTACATCATGGCCGATACTAGAGAAGACCTTCACCACCTGGTCACCAATCTTCAGCTTGCTCTCCAGCGTGATGCCCACGAAGGTACCGGTGGCAAAGCCAAGGGCAAAGGCGAGGGCCGTGATCGGGGCGGAGAGGTCGCTCAGCACCTTGGAGACGGCAAAGACCCAGATCAGCATCTCGAAGAATGCGATCCAGAAGGTGAGCAGCCGTTTGCCGCGGATGATCATGGCGTGGCGTAGCGTTGCCAACGAGACATCAAACACTCGCGCCACGAAGATGATGGCAGCCAACGTCAACGATTCGACTGTGAACACTCAAATACCCTCAACCGAAGATGGGTGACAGAGCCCTGTCCTCTCAAAGAGTACGAAAGAAACACCAAAGAGGCAATGAGCGGCTAGGCAAAGAGGACGTGGTAGAGGGCGACGACTGCCTGCTGCGTCGCACTCTCGGCCACCCCGATGAGCGTTGAGGTCGTGCTGCTGCCATAGTTGAGGAAGGTGATGGCAATCTTCTCCCGCTCCAAGGCAGTGCTGATGGTCCCCACGATGGAGGGGTTGTCGTTGATGAAAGCTCCCACCACCCCAACCACCGCATGACCGCTCTCTACCTCGATCGAATCGAGGGCGAACTCCGCCTTGAGGCGGGCACACATCGCCTGAAGCACCCCCTCGCTCGCCTGGCTCGACTCGAAGAACCAGACGATCGAGTCGATGCCAAAGAGGGAGAAAACCGGTCGCACGCCGAAGACGCGCATCATCGTCATCAGGGCGTGGCGGATGCCGGTGCTCTTGAGCAACATCAGCTTGTGGATGGTCAGGCGGCTGTAGCCGCCCTTGGCGCTGACTCCAACGAGTGGATGCCCGTTACAGTCGCGCTTCTCGACGATCCACGTCCCCTCATCAAGCGGAGCGTTGGTATTCTTTACGTTGATGGGAATGGAGGCGGCGATGACCGGTGCGATGGCCTCTTCATGGAAGACTCCCGCCCCCACACCGGCCAGTTCACGAACCTCGCGGTAAGTCATCCGCGCTATGACCTTCGCCCCATCGACCAGACGAGGGTCGACGCTGTAGACACCGGACACATCGGTCCAGTTCTCATAGACTTCGGCCCCGCCTGCGCGGCTGATGATTGCACCGGTGATGTCGCTGCCACCACGACTGAAGGTCTGCACCCTCCCCTGGGCGTTTGAGCCGTAGAAGCCGGGTACGATGTAGCGCTTGGCTGGGTCAAGCGCATCGCCCAGATGATCGTAGGTCGCCTCGTCGACGGTGCCATCATCGGCGATGATGATCCGCCCCGCCGTCTCGAGGAAGTGCCAACCGAAGTAGTGGGCAACCAAACGGGCACAGAGGTGCTCACCTCGACTGGCCGCCCAGTGCGGGCCCGCTCCCCCTTCGATGGCCTGCCGCACCTCGTCGAGGATGGGAAGGAAGAAGGAGCTCTCCATTGCAAGGCCATCGAGGATTGCCGTATATCGCGCAGCGATTTGCGTAAAAACGGTGTCGATGGGCTTGCCCTCATCGGCCAGGCGGGCACAGCGGTAGAGCAGGTCGGTGACCTTCTCATCATCGCGGCTGCGTTTGCCGGGGGCCGAGACGATGACGATCTTCCGCCGCTCATCGGCATCAACGATTGTCTTGACCTTCTCTATCTGGATCGCGTCAGCCAACGAGCTGCCGCCAAACTTGCATACGATCATGGCTTGTCCTCAACACACGCCATTGTATTGAATGGGCATAGCTTGTGCAAGAGTAAATGGATTTATTCAATTTGTTATTATATGAACATATATTGTATCAGATTTTGCTAAAAAGCCACCAACAGCATGGGAACCGGTCGTTCCGCTTCCTCGTTGTCGTCGTAGCGATCGGAGATGCACAGTGCTCGCTCCCCGTTGAAGAGGATCTGTGCCGACCCGCCCCCGTCGAGGTTGACGACATTGGTGTAGCCCTGCTTGGCGCAGAAGTGGGCCAACTCCAACAGCGAGGACCCGCTCGACCCCTTGCCGGCCACATGGCGGCACTTGGACGCTCCCTCCGCCCAGATTACCACCGCCTTGCCGTCATGGTCCGTCCCGATGGCGATTCGGGCGGCACGTGCGCTCTCATACGGCAAGGGGTAGACGGTCGGAGGGAAGGGAACCCCGTTGCCCGACCGGTCATAGAACGGAGAGGCGAGGGATTGGTACATCACCGCGCCCTCTACCATCGGTGGGCCCACCTGGACACCGAACACATACTCCTCGAGACCGAAGAAACGAACCTGTGGGTCGGTTACGGTGATGCGCTCATCAAGGGCGAGCACGAAACCCGCCATCGGAATCTCTGTCTCCCCTCCCTCGCGAACCGCCACCACCCTCGCCTCGGTGATGATGATGTCGCTTCCCCTCGAGGCG
>JALOBD010000195.1 GCA_023228445.1 Sphaerochaeta sp.
ACGATCACCATCGAGGGGATCGAGTACCTGATCTCGGTCCACGACATCGACTACGGCGGACTCTCCCTTGTCCTGCTGCAGTCCAAGAAACCGGTGGTGTTCCGCAACATCTCGGTACTGGTCAAGGGGTCGTTGCTGATGGTGCTCACCCTCGTGGTCGCCGGACTTGGAATCGTGGTGATCTCCAAGCGTATCCGCAGACCAGTGCGGGACATCACCGACGGGGTCCAGCGGATTTCGACAGGCGATTACACCTACCGCCTCCCCTCAGGGCGCGCAGAGGAGATCCGCACCATCTCCGATGGGATCAACAGCCTGTTGGATGAACTACATCGCAAGACCCAACAGATGGTCGACACACAGAAGAACCTCTATGAGGTACGCCTCCTGCACAAGGAGAGCCAGATGATGGCCCTGCAGTTTCAGATCAACCCGCACTTCCTCTACAACACCTTGGAGATGGTCAGCAGCATGGCCCGCAGCGGTGAGACTGCCGGAATCCCCAAGATCCTCTCCGATATGACCAAGATCTATCGCTACAGCGTCTCCAACTCCTCGATGGGGACGATTGGATCGGAGTTTGAGTGTGCCATCTGCTATATGGAGATCATGAAGAATCGCTTCGGGTCATCCTACTCCTTCACCTATCGCATGGACGATTCGGTAGGAGAGATCGCGATGCCGAGGATGGTGCTCCAGCCATTGGTGGAGAACGCCATCAACCACGGCCTTGCCATGCGGGAGTCGGGGGGAACGGTCTCACTCAGTTGCACCCGCGAGGGCACGTGTGCGTGTTTTACCATTTCGGACAACGGGGTGGGGATGGGCAGTGGGGAGTTGGAGGCGCTGAAGGCCGCCATTGAGTGGGAGATTCCAAAAGGGGGCATTGGCATGCACAACGTGCACCAACGCCTCAAGCGCGTCTACGGTCCGGGGCATGGACTGCAGCTGGTCAGTGAGTTGGGAGAGGGAACGACGGTGACCTTCTCGATTCCCCTGGATAGTGGGAAGGAGGATGTGTCATGAAAATTCGATGGTTGTTCTTCTCCATGGCCATCCTGTTCTTGTTCGGCCTCGCCTGTGGCCGAGCCGGTTCCCCCCGCGAGGATGTAGCGGAGGAGGGACTGCCATCCCTTGAGATCATTGTCGTTGCAGGGAGTACCGAAACGTACCCCCTGGTGCAGAAGCTGCTGGATGAAGAGATCCGCACGCAGCTGGGCAAGCGCTTGGGCAGAGAGTTGAAGGTGCACCGAATCACGGGCTCCAGTGAGACCGAGTCGCTGGGATCGGACACCTTCTGGGATGTCCTGCTCGTAGACGATCCCCTCTTCATGCACTCCCTCGCCGAAGGAAGGCGGCTCAGGCTGCTTGAGACCTGTGAGGAGCGCAGCAGCCTCTATGGGCGCTTTGGCGGCAGACAGTTCGCCTACGTCCTGCAACGGAGGGCGATCAGCGGCGACCAGCCGATTGTGGTGGTACTGCCACAGATGCTGAGAGAGGCGGGTATCGATACCGTCGAGTATACACCCGAGGGGGTGGAACAGCTCTTGCGCTCCCTCAGCTCATTCACCAATACCCCGCTGCTCGTGCATGGGATTCCCACCAAGGGTGGGTTCTCCCTGTTGCAGGGACTCTTCAATGTCGCCCCGGAGCGGGGGCGTGAGTTCTTCCTTGACGGTGAGTCCGTCGTCTATGACAAGGTGAGCGAGCGTGGCGAGGCGTTTATCACCTATGTACGCATGCTCTACTGTGCCGGGTTGTTGCCAGCGGACTTCTTGAGCCTGTCACAGTACAGTGGTGTGGATATGGTGGCCAACGGGCGCGCTGCCATCGCGCTCTTCACCGATGTTGCGATCGCCATGAAGGCCATCGAGGGGGCAAAAGCCAATGGAAGGGAGGTGGCCATCGTCCCTCTCCCCGTCGCCGATGGCGCCTTGGATGGCGATATCTACCGCGCGTTGTTGGCAATGGTCTCCCATGAATCAAGCGACCCAGCGGCAGTAGCGCTGCTGCAGCTCCTCAAGGAGATGGACGATGGCCCGGCAGAGGGGGTCCCGTTGTCCCAAGCGCTACAGGTGCCTACGATCGACCTCTTCACCCGTCGAGATCCAGCTGGCCATGTCTATGATCCAGTGGAACACATGCGATATAACGTCTCTCTCCACCAGATGAAGGAGCAGTCTGATACGACGCTCATCGAGCCCTACTACTGCCGCATCGCCATCGGAGATTTGCCGCTGTCGGCGTTCTCGGAGATGGTCTCTCAGTGGACGATCGAGCCTGATATCGGTACCACGGTCATCGATACCGTCGCCTTGCGCTTCATGCGCCGCTTTCAGACCGAATTGTCCAAGGGTTTGGTCGAATAAGAACAAAAGAGTACAAGAAATCGGACAAAATACTACATTTCGGGCACTCTGAGGGCCGTGGTATAGTGATTTTGGGTGTCTTGACGCCCAAATAAACAAAAGGAGAATCGTTATGAAGAGATTGCTGACATGTCTGTTAATCATTACCCTGGCAGTAACTGTATTCGCCGCAGGCACAAAGGAGAAGGCTCCGGCCACAGCGCTCAACGCTGAGGGCGGTCGCCACTATGCCCTGCGTGTCGGTGCCTCTGACGAAGCCTACCGAGCGGAGAACTTGCAGAAGGCTGCCGAGATGCTCAACAAGCAACTCAAGGCCGAAGGGAGCAAGGACACCGTATCGGTCGAGTACGTGCTGGTCAACGACTTCGGTGCGACCCTGCAGCTGTGGCTCCACGAGCGGAACTTCCCCGAGTTCATCGCCCAAACCGGTCCGATGATCGCAAACTTTGCCCGAGCCGGTACCCTCGCCGACGCGTCGTACGTCGTCAATGGGGATGTGTACTCCAAGCTCGTCCCGAAGAACCTGCGGGACATGGGCCTGGTCGATGGCAAGTACTACGGTATCATCCTCGACACCGAGTGCCGCTTCGTCATCGTCTACAAGCCGGCATTGGTCGCCTTGGGATGGAGTGAGAAGCAGATCGAGGATTGGAAGCTTACCGCTCGAGCCGGAAAGATCACCACCAAGGACCTGCAGATCCTGGCCAAGCAGATCGTCGACCGTGGCATCACCAAGTACGGCATCACCCACCGGCCGAACAAGGGGGCGGACTGGCGCTTCACGTTTGTTACGTGGAACCGCGGTGTGATCCCGATGAATAACCAGGGACAGGTGGTGATCAGCAGACAGAACATCATCGACTACCTCACCTACTGGCGCGAGTGTGTCCAGATGGGCCTCACCCCGTACAACCACCTCACCGACTTCAACTGGGATATGCTGGAAGGGGATATCTGGCCGAACGGCAACAGCTTCTGCTGGTATGGACAGATCGCCTCCAAGGGTGACGTCATGGAGAAGGGCAATGTATCGAGTGAGTACGTCGATGCCAACTTCTTCACGATCCCCAACCCGGTCTCCCACGCCGGCGATCGGCCCGTCAGTGGCTCGAACCCGTACTTCTACGCACTGACCAACGCGTCACAGGTCGATGAGAAGACCTCCGAGTACTGCCGCAGGATCCTCGAGAACGTCCTCGATCCCGAGCTGCAGCTCAACACCTCCCTCTACGAGACTCACCTCGCCATCACGGCAGAGACCATCGCCAGGCCGGAGTACCAAGCGGACAAGTGGATGATGGATACTGCGTACCTGACCGAGTTGATGTTCGCCCTCCCGCCGTCTGATATCCTGAGCATGTATGGAAACAGCCAAGAGATGTTCGACGCCATCCAGGAGGCCGAGGTCAAGGCACTCGATCCGTCGGCGCGGTCGGTGGCGGCTATCACCGATGAGTTGATCGCCA
>JALOBD010000196.1 GCA_023228445.1 Sphaerochaeta sp.
CAAAAAACACACCGATAGTAATGAATTGGGCGAATATAAACCTTGCGGGAAGAGCAGATTCGTTGGTAGTATGTATTGGAACACGTGTGAAAGCTAGACTAACCTGGGTTTCTGCCCAGAATTGGATTTACTAACGAGGAGTACAACATGGCTAGAACTTACAATCTGCAGGACATCTTTGCAAGGAACCTGAAGGAGCGCAGGCGCAAGCTTGCCCTGACCCAAGCCCAGCTTGCCCGAAAGATTGGTGTTTCCACATCCTTCGTCACTGAGATCGAGACCTCACGCAAAGCCCCATCGTTTGCAACCATTGAGAAGATCAGCATGGCCCTCGATGTCCCCTGCTGGACGTTCTTCTGCGAAGACGGTGACAAGCTCCCCAACGATGTCAGTGCAATCGACCAATTCGCATACAAGCTGAAACAGGACATCAACCACATCATCGATGTGAACATCAGCCAGACGCGCTGAACGTCCTCCCTCCCTCCATCTCACCATACATAGGGACAGGTACCCGCCTTGGGAGCCGCTCTTCCCCCATACACTGCAGATACACCTCCTTCCTGTGGGATGACAGGGCAACGCGATTCGGTGTAGGATGCTTGTATTCTGTTATTCGGCCAGGCACACGGGTATTCTTTGCCCTGTTTTGAGGATACCCATTTTATTTTGACCAAAAAGAGAATTCTTTTGACTTCCCTGGCGATAACGAATACCATTGTTGCATGTGTTTATGATCATCGCACAAAAGTGTTGCGGATATCAGAGGAGGATTTATGAGCGTTGTCAGCAGTATGCTAAGGAATGTCGCCATCATCGGCCACAACGAAACCGGGAAAACCACCTTGGTGGAACAGATGTTGTTCTACGCAGATGTGATTTCCCGGGCAGAAACAGTTTCAAGCGGCAAGACCATCAGTGACTACACCGAAGAGGAGATTGCCAACCAGATCTCCATCCACGCCTCCCTCGCCTCCTTGGAGTGGCAGGGCAAGAGATTGAATATCGTCGATACCCCGGGTACCAGCGGGTTCATCGGCGAGACCATCGCAGCATTCAGGGCCACCGAGGCTGCACTGATGCTCGTTGATGGACGCGTCGGGCCACAGATCGAGACGATCAAGCTCTGGCGCAGGCTTGGTGACATGAATACCCCGCGTGCGATCTTCATCAACAAGATGGATCGTGACCATGCTGACTATACCAAGGTGCTCGATGAGCTCAAAGAATCCTTCAAGGCGACCCTTGTCCCCGTTGTCATCCCGATGGGAAGTGGCAAGGAGTTCAAGGGAATCATCAACCTCATCGAGAACAAGGCGTACTTCTCCCATGCCGATGGCAAGGAGACTGCCGGCGATATCCCCGCTGAGTACGCCGACATGGCCGAGGAGTACCGCACCCTTCTCATCGAGAGCGCCGCAGAGGGCGCCGATGACCTGATCGAGAAGTACTTTGAGGAGATGACCCTCGAGGTCGACGACATCCGCCGTGGCCTGCAGGAGGGTCTGCACGACAACCGCGTCGTTCCGGTGCTCTGCGGAGCCAGTGAACAGGGGGCGGGGCTCGTTGGCCTGCTCAACTTCATCGCCAACAACTTCCCCAGTCCCCTCGGGTACACCGATGCCATCATCGCCGACGATGGCACTGAGAGTGAGTTCACCATCGTCGAGGATGGACCGGCCGCGGCGTTGGTCTTCAAGACGACCATCGACCAGTTCAGCGGCAAGCTCAGCTTCGTCAAGGTGCTGCGCGGGACGCTGAAAGGGGAGACGGAGATCTACAACTCCATCGTCTCCCGCAAGGAGCGGGCCAACAAGGTCTACCGCATGGTGGGCAAGAAGCTCGTCGAGACGAGTGCCCTCGCAGCCGGTGATATCGGGGTGATCGCCAAGAGCAACATCTCGGCGACCAACTACACGCTGGTGGAGGGGGGAGACCAGAAGTTCTCCTTCAAGCCGATCGACTTCGGCCAGCCCACCTACAGCCTTGCCATCTCCAGCGACGACAAGAAGAGCGAGGAGAAGATGAACGAGGCGCTGCACCGCGTCAGCGAGGAGGACCTCACCTTCCAGATCAAGTTCAACGAGGAGACGAAGGAGAACGTGGTCGCCGGCATGGGAGACCTCCACCTCAACATGATCCTCGACAAGGTGCGTGATAAGCAGAAGATCAACATCAACACCAAGTTGCCGCGTGTCGCCTACCGGGAGACCATCCGGGGCAAGAGCGGCATCGTTGAGTACACCCACAAGAAGCAGAGCGGTGGCCATGGCCAGTACGGGCGTGTCCTCATCGAGATCGAGCCGCTTGAGCGGGGCGAGTACTACTCCTTCACCAATGCCATCAAGGGCGTGGCCATCAGCAAGGGGTACATCCCCGGCATCGAGAAGGGCCTCCATGAGCAGATGGAGGAGGGGTTCCTCGCCGGCTATCCGATGATGGACATCGGCATCACCCTCGTCGATGGCAAGGAGCACTCGGTCGACTCCAGCGAGATGGCCTTCAAGCTTGCCGCAAAGGGGGCGATGAAGCTCGCCATCGCCAAGGCGGTGCCGGTCTTGCTCGAGCCGATCGTCCAGCTGAACGTCTATATCGAGGAGGAGTACCTCGGCGACATCCTCAGCGACCTTTCGACCAAACGTGGCCGGGTCCTCGGCCAAGAGGACATCGGGCACCTGCAGATGGTACGAGCATTGGTACCCCAGTCGGAGCTGCTCAACTACGCCATCGACCTCAAGTCGATGACCAGTGGGACGGGAAGCTTCGAGATGGAGTTCGACCACTACGAGCCACTGGTCGGCAAGGGTGCCGACGAGGTGGTGAAGGCCTACAAGGACTCGTTGGAGGAGGCGTAGGCATGGTGGCAATCAGCGGTTTGACCTGATTGCATGGGAGTGAGTTTGTAGAACCTTGGAGGGGGGTCCGCGGCGGCGGGCCCCCCTCCCTCATCTACCCTCTCCGCTGCACCCACACCTCGTTGATCTGATGCTCCTGCTGCCTCCCCTTCTCTTCGAAGCGGGTCTGTGGCCTCCAGCTCACCGGAGGGGAGAAGCCGTGGTGGGGGTTCTCCAGCTCTTCGACCGAGTCGAAGACCTCGAGCATCTGCTCTGCATACTCGACCCAGTCGGTGACCGCATAGATGTAGCCGCCGGGAACGAGCTTTCGGGCAAGCAGCGCAGCGAACTCCCGTTGGATGAGGCGCCGCTTGTGTTGCCGCTTCTTCGGCCACGGGTCGGGAAAGAAGATATGGAAGCCGGCAACGGTGGAGTCGCCCACCATGTCAGTGAGCGCAGCCACCGCATCAAAGCGCATCAGGCGGATATTCTCCAGCCCCTCCTTGCCCACCTTGTCCAAGAGCTTGGTGAAGCCGCTGAGGAAGACCTCGATGGCCAGGTAGTTGTATTGGGTGCGCTCCTTGGCGATGAGGTGGGTGGCCACCCCCATGCCGAAGCCGATCTCGATGACCAGCGGCTTGTCATTGTTGAACACCTGTGTAAAATCCAAGACCCGCTCTTCGTAGGGGATGACGTAGTCGTGGTAGTAGGCGCGCACCGCCTCCACCTGGAAGCGCTTGAGGCGGGTGCCCCGCAGAACGAAGCTCTTGACCGAACGTACGCCCTCCCGCTCGACGGTGCGCAGGTCGGGGACATCTTCGAAGATGGTCTCTTGCGTCTCTCTCATGGTCACTCCTACAACAGCCGGGCAAGCTTCTCCATCAGGTAGAGGGCCTTGTCCTTCAGCTCGACGGTACTCATCTTCATATACATCACATTCATCCGCCTCGGGTCAAGCCAGATGGATTTGGCCGA
>JALOBD010000198.1 GCA_023228445.1 Sphaerochaeta sp.
TTCGTTTCAACCAGAGCGAGACCTTCGGGGTGAACACCCCCGAAGCGTACGAGCAGATCGTCGAGAAGATCCTCCAGGGGGACAAGAGCCTCTTTCCGACGATGCAGGAGATCAACGAGAGCTGGAGGATCGTCTCTCCGATGCTCGATGACGAGATCGCCGTGGAGGTCTACCCCATCCGCACCCTGCCCCGCTTCACCGAAACGATGGCCAAGGAGAACGACTTCACGTGGTTTGACTGATCAATTCCATCACTTGACGGATAGGGTTCAGATCAGGATGTGCATCTTCTCCTTGATGCGCGCAAGGTTCTCATTCCCGATGCGGTTGGCCTTGCGGGTCCCTTCGGCGATCAGCTCCTTGACCTCGTCAAGGTGGGCCTCGTAATAGGCCCGCCGCTCGCGAAACGGTTCGAGCAAGTCGTTGAGCACCTCGTTGAGGCGCTTCTTGCACGCCATGCACCCGATCCTCCCCTCCCGGCAGAGCTGCCCGATCATCGGCGCCTCTTCCGGGTTGAAGACCTGGTGGTACTTGTAGACATTGCAGATCTCGGGAGTACCCGGGGTGGTGGCGGTGATGCGCGCCGGGTCGGTGACGGCGCTGCGCACCATCTTCCACACCGTCTCGGGGGAGTCGGAGAGGTAGATGGCGTTGCCCATCGACTTGCCCATCTTGGCGTTGCCATCAAGGCCGCTGAGACGGCCGACGGTACTCAGTTTGTAGTCCGGTTCGGTGATGTCGGTACCGTAGAGCGCGTTGAACTTGCGAACAATCTTGCGGGCAAGCTCGATGTGGGGTACCTGGTCCTCGCCAACCGGCACGAGGTCGGCGTTGCAGAAGGTGATGTCGGCTGTCTGGCTCACCGGATAGCCGAGAAAGCCATAGGTGAGGTCGCTGTAGCCGTAGTTGCGCGCTTCAGTCTTGATGGTCGGGTTGTGCATCAACTGATTGACATTGATGATCATCGAGTAGAAGATCGTCAGTTCGGCGATCGAGGGGACCTGGCTCTGCTGGACGAAGGTCACCTTCTCGGGATCGAGGCCCACCGACAGGTTGTCGATGGTCACATCGATGATCGAGCTGTTGATGAGCTCGGGATGCTCGAAGTGAGTGGTGAGGGCCTGAACATCGGCGAGGAGGATGAACGTCTCATACTCGTCCTGCAACTCAACCCGGCTCCTCAGCGAGCCCACGTAGTGGCCAAGGTGCAAGCGTCCCGTGGTCCGGTCGCCGGTCAAGATCCGTTTCTTCTGCTGCTCCACGTCCTACTCCTTCTGCCCATCCTGCTCTTTGGCAGCGTTGGAGGAGGGGATGTTCACCCGAGTCATCGTATGCTCCATGTTGCAGGAGGGGCAAACCTCCGGCACATCATGCTTATCGAGAGACTGCACCAACTCAATCCGCGCCTTGCACAACTGACACTCATACTCATATGACGGCATGTACTCCTCCTGGCCCCTATATGATTCCTACCAAGTGATTCTTCAGCTCAGAGAGCTGTTCACCCGGCACTTCCATCCTGTGTATCGTCACCTGATCCCCCTCGAGGAGGAACATCTGTCGCAACGCGGCGATATTCACCGCCTTGCCCTCTTTGCGCAGCCGGGCAATGTAGCCGCTGCGTACCATCTGTGAGAGCGTCGAGGCGCCCTTCTCGCTCTGCATCGTGATGATGGCATCGGCAAGGTATCCCTCTTCCCCATCATCATCGAGCAGCAGCAACACCGTCTCGGCTTGCTCGAAGACCGACTGCGGAAGATCGAGGCCGAGGTCGAAGAAGGTCTTTGGACGCAGCGCGTAGATCCCGATCGAGGCGTGCTCCATCACTCGGGCCGTCTCGCTGTCCAAGAGGACACCACCACCCTTGTACCGCCGGTAGGCGGTCTCATAGTCGCCATCGGTGAGCAAGATCGTATCCTTGCCCACCGCCCTCAGGGAGAGCGGGGTTGTCTTGTGGGAGAACCAGGTGGGTCCACCCTCCACCTCATGGCGCCGGAGGGCCGGTACGTACATCAAGGCGGTGTTCACCAAGAAGGAGGGGTAGTCCCCTTCGATGACCGCCCACATCGAGACATCGTCGAATGCCATCGGATACCCATCACCCTTGCCCTGCAGCGCAAGGGAGACGCGTCTGCTGCGCCCCCCCAGCTCCTCCATGCCATCGAAGGCCAGCGCGACAAGCTCACGCTCGCGCACCGCATCGACGGCAATGACGATCGTCCCCTCTTCTGCCATCAGCTGGATGGGACGGGGAGGAACCCGCTTGACAAGGGCGGTGGCACAGGAAGTGAACACCAGCGCCATCATGATGGCGCCTGTCAGCAACACTACTTTCGCCCTAGCCATCTCATCACTCCTTCGTCACCTCGAGTTTCAACGCTGTGTCGGCGACCTCAATCGCCTCACTCTCAAGTGTAGCAAAGCTGATGGAGTTGGACAACGTCTCACGGGCGATGACGGGCCCATGCAATGCGAAAATCCGCTCGAAAATCTCCTCACCGTCCCACTTGAGCGCAATGCGGTCACTGACCTCGAAGCCGCTCTCCTTGCGCAGGTTCTGCACCGTTCGGATGATCTCACGTGCCATCCCCTCCAAGAGGAGTTCCTCGGTGACGGTGGTATCAAATCCGACGGTCAGCCTCTCATCGTTGAGGACCTTCACCCCTTCGCGTTCCGACCGCTGCACGATGATGTTGTCGCTGTTGATCTCAATCTTGCCACCGCTGTAGGCGAGGGGGTGGCTCGCCCCATCGAGGATGGACGCGATGAGCGTTCCGTCGAAGGATTCGATGAGGGAGGCGACCTCCTTCATCTGCTTGCCCAGCGTGGAGCCGAGGACCTTGAAGTTCGCCTTGGCGTTGTAGCTGACCAAGGCCGACTCATCGCCTCGTATGGCCACCTCCTTGACGTTGAGCTCCTCGGCGATGATCTGTTCCATCTCAGAAAGGATCGCCCGCTCCCCTTCGTCTCGGTCGACCAGATAGAGGGTGGAGAGCGGCTGGCGGATCTTCAGGTTGCTGGAGGAGCGCAGCGCACGGCCCATGGCGATTGCCTTCTGGGCCAGGCTCATCCGCTTCTCCAACTCCAGGTCGCGTTCACTCGCCTCGTAGGTGGGAAAGTCACTGTGGTGCACGCTTTCACACATCTCATCGGTACGGAGATTTTGGAAGATCTCCTCGGATGTGAAGGGGATGATGGGGGCGGTGACCTTGATGAAGGTCATCAGCACCCGGTAGAGGGTGTCGTAGGCTTGCTTTTTGTCACGGTCACTCTCGCTGCGCCAGAAGCGGCGGCGGCTTCGGCGGATGTACCAGTTGTTCAGATCGTCGATGAACGGGCTGAAGTAGGAACAGGCACGCTGGATGTCATAGGCATCGAAGGCGGTGGTGACCGCATCGACCAGACCTTGGCTTGCGCTGATGATCCAACGATCGAGCGGGTTCTCCAGCTCGTCGAAGGGAGTCTGGGAGCATACATAGCCGTCGAGGTTTGCATAGGTGACGAAGAATGAGTAGGCGTTCCACAGCGGGATGATCAGGCCCTTGAGCACATCCTTGATGGACTCCTCGCTGAAGCGCAGGTCCTCGGCGCGGACCACCGCGCTGTTCATCATCGCAAAGCGCAGTGAGTCGGCCCCATAGAGGTTCACCAACTCCATCGGGTCGGTGTAGTTGCGCTCACTCTTGCTCATCTTCTTGCCATCGGCGGTGAGCACGATGCCATTGGTGATGCAGTTGTAGAAGGCCGGTTTCTGCCACAGCGCGGCGGCGATGAC